>JAIRLY010000141.1 GCA_031259075.1 Dysgonamonadaceae bacterium
AGAAAGAACATACCGGAAGCGATAGAAGTACGCAAGCGTTTTCTTCGTTCGTTTGAAGAACTAAGATACAGGGGGCTTGTCAAGACGAAATCCGAGTTCAGTCAGAATGTCGGGTTATGCAACTGTTCCAATTATAACCGGATGGCCAACGAACAAAAAGAGCCGGGCGTAAGCAATATATTGCTGTTGAATCAAATATATAAGGTTTCCATGGATTGGATAATGTTCGGGAAAGGCGAGTTTCTGGAGTTATAAAGAATTATGTTTTTCTATAAGTTGTGCAAATCTGCAAAAGAAAAAGTGCCAACCCCCTAATCTATTGGTTATTAACACTTTGTTTTGTGCCCAGGACGGGATTTGAACCCACACGCCGAAAACCGGCACCACCCCCTCAAAGTGGCGTGTCTACCAATTTCACCACCTGGGCTTTGAAATATGTTGCAAAGATACTTTTTTTATTCAATTTTTTCAAAATTATCGGAATAATATTTACTTTTGTACCGCTTATTTTTTTGTTTAACCGAAATTTTTATTCAAAATGAGACTAATAAACCTGTTCAAAAATTTATTTTCGATTTTTTATCCTAAGTTATGTGTGGGATGTTTGGATGCTCTGATTGAGGGTGAAAATTTTTTTTGTCTGAATTGTATTCTGGAACTTCCTAAAACCAGTTATCATTTTAATAATGATAATCTTGCTTACGACCGCTTGGGGGGAAAAATTCCGATAGTAAAGGCGGCTTCTTTCTTATACTATAATAAAGGCGGCTTGGGACAAAAATTAGTTGCAGAAATCAAATATCAGGGAAATATTTATCTGGGAAAATGGATTGGTGAATATATGGCGAATGAAATGTTGTCTTCCGGTTTTTTTCAAAATATGGATTTCATTGTACCTGTACCTTTACATAAAAAGAAGTTTCGAAAACGGGGATTTAACCAATCCGAAGTAATTGCACAAGGAATTTCTAACGTTAGTACTGTTCCGATGGAGACTAAAAATCTTTATCGGAAAAAAGCAAATGTAAGTCAAACCAGAAAAGGAATGTATGAGCGTTGGAAAAATACGCAAGGTATTTTCGACCTGAAAGAAATTAAATTATTCGATGATAAACACATTTTGTTGGTGGATGATGTATTGACTACAGGAGCTACTCTTGAAGCTTGTGCGGAAGCTCTTTTAAAATGCAAAAATGTTAAAATAAGTATTTTTACATTGGCAATTGCCTGAATAATGTTATTAATTGATTGAAAATCAATTTTATAACTACAATAAATCGAATAAGTTTAAAAACATTGTAGAATCTTTTAACTAAAAAGTAATTACTTTTTAATGTATATTTCATTCTAAAGCATTACTTTTGTCAAAGAAACAAGATTAAAAATCATTAAAATTATTCTTAATGAAGACTATAGAACAAATTTTAGCAAAAAAATTGCTTAAAATCAAAGCAATCAAACTTCAGCCTGCAAACCCTTTTACTTGGGCGTCGGGATGGAAATCACCTATATATTGTGATAATAGGAAAACGCTTTCTTATCCATCCATTCGTAATTTTATTAAATTGGAATTGGTACATACGATCATCGAAAAATATGAAAATGCGGATGCGATTGCGGGTGTAGCGACGGGTGCTATTGCTCAAGGTGCAATAGTAGCGGAAGAATTAAATTTGCCGTTTGTTTATATTCGGGCCACACCCAAAGATCATGGGTTGGAAAACCTGATTGAAGGCGATTTAAAACCCGGTGCAAAAGTAGTAGTTATCGAAGATTTGATTTCCACCGGCGGAAGCAGTTTGAAAGCTGTAGAAGCGATACGCAATGCCGGATGTCATGTCATTGGAATGCTTGCCATTTTTACCTACGGATTTCCTGTAGCTGAAGAAAAATTTAAAGACGCAAAGGTTAAACTGACAACGCTCTGTAATTATGATGCTATTTTAGACGAAGCACTGAAAACAGATTATATTGACGAATCTGAAATTAAAACACTTCAGGAATGGAGAAAAAATCCGGCAAACTGGCACGTAAAATAAAATAAAGGAAAATATATTTCCTCTTATTTCTTCATTAATATTATATAGATTATGACTGAATTTACAAGCGACATTAAAATTCTTCCTTATAATCAGGAAAAAATTTATAAAGTACTTTCCAATATGGATAATCTTGAAAGAATAAAAGATAAAATTCCGTATGAGAAAGTGACTGATTTTTCTTTTGATCAAGACTCCTGTTCTTTTTCTGTTAATCCGGTTGGAAAAGTGAAATTTTCCATTATTGAACGAAAGCCTGTTAACACAATTAAATTTGCCGCCGACCAAGCGCCGGTGGAGGTAAACATGTGGATTCAATTGCTTCCGGTAGCGGAAAACGAATCAAAAATGAAGTTGACGGTGAAAGCCAATCTCAATCCGTTTCTTAAACCAATGTTATCGAGACCATTACAAGATGGCGTAAATAAGATTGCCGATATTTTAGCGACAGTTCCCTATGATGAAGTTGTGGCAAAAGAATATACAAATTGACAAAGAAATAGAAAAATTCACAGTCGGTAAAGATCGTGAAATGGATTTACGCTTGGCACAAGCGGATGTTTTGGGATCCATGGCTCATATTATTATGCTGGAAAGCATCGGATTGCTTACTGTGGCCGAACTTCGGAAATTGCTTTCCGAATTGAAACATATTTATCAATTGGCGGCCTCCGGACAATTCAAGATTGAAGAAGGCATGGAAGACGTTCATTCTCAAGTCGAATGGATGCTTACCTTGAAATTAGGCGATACAGGAAAAAAAATCCACAGCGGACGTTCTCGTAACGATCAGATTTTGTTGGATTTAAAACTGTTTACCCGGAGTGCTATTCAGTCTATCGTTGAAAAAATCTCGGAATTGATAGATGTCCTGATCGCTCAAAGCAATAAAAACAAAGACATTTTGTTGCCGGGATATACCCATTTACAAATAGCGATGCCTTCCTCTTTCGGACTGTGGTTTGGCGCTTACGCCGAAAGTTTGGTAGACGATTTGCAATTATTGCAAGCGGCTTACCGGATTTGTAACCGGAATCCGTTGGGTTCTGCTGCCGGATATGGCTCTTCTTTTCCCATAAATCGCCAAATGACAACGGATTTGCTGGGTTTTGATTCTATGAATTATAATGTTGTTTACGCTCAAATGGGAAGGGGTAAATTAGAAAAAACGGTTGGCTTTGCTTTAGCCGGAATTGCAGCGACACTTTCCAAATTAGCTTACGATGTTTGTTTATACAATAGTCAGAATTTCGGATTTATCAAGCTACCCGACGAATTTACTACCGGTTCGAGTATTATGCCCCATAAAAAAAATCCAGATGTATTTGAACTGACAAGGGCCAAATGCAATCTAATTCAAAATATCCCTCAACAAATTACCTTGATAATGAATAATCTTCCTTCCGGCTATTTTCGTGATTTTCAAATAATAAAGGAAGTGTTTTTGCCTTCCTTCGACGAATTGTCCGATTGTATTCACATGATTACAAGGATGATGGAGTCTGTCAAAGTTAATGAAAACATTTTAGATGATGCCGGATATTCCTTAATATATAGCGTAGAAAAAGTGAATAAACTGGTTTTACAGGGAATTCCTTTTCGTGATGCTTATAAGCAAGTCGGACTGGAAATTGAAAACGGTAATTTTATGTCGGATAAGGAAATAAACCATACTCACGAAGGAAGTATCGGGAATCTGTGTAACGATAGGATAGGGGAGATGAAAGAAAAAATAATCAAAGAATTTAATTTTGAAAAAGTAAACCGGTCGGTGCAAAAACTTTTAGAGTTATGAAAACGCATGTCAAATTTGTTAAGATTTTCTTTTTTTTTCTTATTCTTCTTTTCTTTCTTGCCTGCGAAGAAGAATTATATTCGCCGGTACCGGATGTGAGAGTAAATTTGACGATAGATTTAAGTCTACAAGATGCAGATCTAATCCCGACTCTGGCAACAAAAACATTTACAAAACCACGCTTGGAAATAGACCGAATTGGTTTTGGAGGCATTTTAATTATTAACGGATATAGCACCAACGGAGAAGCGAATTTATTTGCCTACGACTTGGCTTGTCCGGTAGAAGCCAACAGCAGTGTAAAAGTGATTCCGGATGATATAGGTAAAGCAAAATGTCCGAAATGCGAAGCTATTTACAGTATTGCATACGGTACGGGAATGCCGGAATCAAAATCGAAATATCCTTTGAAATCGTATGCAGTGAGAAAAATAGGAGAAAAAAAATATAATGTTTTGAATTAAGAATATATTACAATGAAAAGAATCAGTTATTTTTTGTTTTTGCTCCTATGGATCGGAAGCAGTCTTACCGCACAGGAAAGACAGATAAAAAATGTTATTCTAATGATTCCGGATGGAACTTCTTTATCCGCAGTTTCGGCGGCTCGTTGGTATCAGCGGTACAATCATCCCGACATTACGCATTTGAATCTTGATCCCTATCTTTGTGGCACCGTTTTGACTTATTCTTCCAATGCGCCGATTGGAGATTCTGCGCCGACTACTTCCTGTTATATGACCGGATATCCCAGCAGGGCGGGTTTTGTCGCTACCTATCCTCCCGCAGACCCGGAGAATGATATCTTACCCATAAATCCTCAAAAAGCGTATCAACCGATGATGACGCTTATGGAAGCTGCACGGATTGTTCAAAATAAGGCAACCGGTTTGGTTTTTACTTGTGAATTTCCTCATGCCACTCCGGCAGATTGCGCATCCCATAGTTACGACAGAAATAAATACGAATGGATTGCTCCGCAAATGGTTCACAATGATATAGATGTAGTGATTGGCGGCGGCGTAAAAATCCTGACTCCGGAAATGAAAGCGTATTTGGAAAAAGAAAACTATGGTGTTTTTCTAAATGATATAAATAATTTTCGAAATTACGAAGGAAATAAAATGTGGGCTTTATTCCATGATGCGGATATGCCGTACGACTTGGATCGTAATCTATTGGAAGATCCTTCTTTAGCTGAAATGACAGCGAAAGCGATTGAAACATTGTCCCGCAACGAAAACGGATTTATCCTGATGGTCGAAGGCAGTAAGATAGATTGGGCCGCCCATGCGAATGATGCGGCAGCGATTATAACCGATATGCTGGCTTTCGATAAAGCTTGCGGCATTGCATTTGATTTTGCAAAAGAAAATGGCGAAACATTGGTTCTCGTTGTTCCGGATCATGGAAACAGCGGATTTAGCATCGGGTCTGCTCAATGTAAAAACTATTCACAATTAACCAAAGAGGAGTTATTCGGAAGAATTTCCCGGATAAAAGCGAGTTGTGACGAATTGGTAAAAAAATTACATGATACGAAAGCCGGTCACTTGAAGAAAGTGGTTGATGACTTAACCGGCATTTCAATAAGCGACGAAGAATACGATTGGTTGTTACGTGCCGGAGATTACTCCAAAGGAACTCTTTCCGATGAAGAACGGATGAAAGGATCGACGTTAACTAAAGTAATGGCAAAAATTTTGGATAATCATCTTTGTTTTGGTTTTACAACCCACGGACATACCGGCGAAGAGGTTTTTTTAGCTGTTTTGGATCCGACTCCAAACCGTTTGACCGGTCATCATACGAATGTCGAAATCAATCATTATCTCCGCCGAGCTTTGGGATTGGAACATTCTCTTGAAGGCCTGACGGAAACTTATTTCGCTAAACATACGGACGTTTTTTCCGGTTATTCGTATTCTGTCGTTACTAAAAAGGGGATTCCGGCTTTGGAAGTGAAAAATAAAAAGACGAAGTTGGAAATTCAACCGAATACCAACGTTTTGAAACACAATGGAAAAGACGTGAAATTAAATTCGGTAGTAGTGTATGTAGACAAAAACGATACGTTCTATTTACCGAAAACATTGAGGGAATTGCTGGAGAAATGAAAATTCATTAAACAATTAAAGTATGAATATTCAAGAATTAATACAAAAGGATATTGAACATTTTTATGCTGTTGAAATTCCTGAATCTTTGATTCAAATCCAAAAAACAAAGAAAGAATTTAAAGGTCATTTGACGGTGGTCGTTTTTCCTTTATTGAAAATTTCAAAAAAGAATCCGGAACAAACGGCAACGGAAATAGGGGAGTATCTGATTAAAAATCAGAGTTTTATTTTGGAATATAATGTAATTAAAGGATTTTTGAATCTGACGGTAGCTGCGGCATATTGGATTCGGACTTTAAATGAGATTCATGAAAATAAAACCTATGGAATAAAAATAGCCGGAGAAGATGCCCCTTTAGTAATGATTGAATATTCTTCTCCCAATACGAATAAACCGCTCCATCTGGGCCATATCCGCAATAATTTCTTGGGTTACAGTATCTCGGAAATTCTGAAAGCCAATGGAAATAAGGTTGTGAAAACCAATATTGTCAACGATCGGGGCATCCATATTTGCAAATCCATGTTGGCATGGAAAAACTGGGGAAATGGAGAAACGCCGGAATCGACAGGGAAAAAAGGCGATCATTTAGTAGGCGATTATTATGTAAAGTTTGATCAGGAATACAAAAAAGAATTGGCGAAATGGGAAGCGACCGGTTTAACACTCAAAGAAGCAGAAGAAAAGTCGCAACTTATGGCCGGAGCGCGCGAAATGTTACGTAAATGGGAAGCGGGCGATTTGGAAACGGTTGCACTTTGGAAAAAAATGAATGTATGGGTATATGCCGGT
This sequence comes from Dysgonamonadaceae bacterium, assembly GCA_031259075.1. Classification (GTDB taxonomy): domain Bacteria; phylum Bacteroidota; class Bacteroidia; order Bacteroidales; family Azobacteroidaceae; genus Azobacteroides. Next base: position 6,748 of record JAIRLY010000141.1, read on the forward strand.
TTCGATGAAACATATAAAGCGTTGGGAGTGGATTTCGACAAAATTTATTACGAATCCGAAACTTATCTGGAAGGGAAAGAAAAAGTCTTGGAAGGTATCGAAAAAGGTATCTTTTATAAAAAAGAGGATGGTTCGGTTTGGGCGGATCTGACTCCCGATGGTTTAGACGAAAAACTTTTGTTGAGGGCCGATGGCACTTCCGTTTATATGACTCAGGATATTGGAACGGCTAAATTGCGTTTCGACGATTATCCCATTCAGAAAATGATATATGTAGTTGGTAATGAACAAAATTACCATTTTCAGATTTTATCTTTGTTGCTGGATAAATTAGGTTTTGAATTTGGAAAAGGATTGGTTCATTTTTCTTATGGGATGGTGGAATTGCCGGAAGGAAAAATGAAATCCAGAGAAGGTACCGTAGTCGACGCCGATGATTTGATTGAAGAGATGATTTGTACGGCGAAAGAAACGTCCAAAGAATTAGGAAAATTAGAGGATTGTTCTGCAGAAGAAGCGCAAGCCGTTTCCCGGATTGTAGGATTAGGCGCTTTAAAATATTTTATATTGAAAGTAGATCCTCGTAAAAATATGGTATTCAATCCCAAAGAATCGATTGATTTCAATGGGAATACAGGGCCATTTATACAATACGCCTACGCACGGATACAATCTGTTTTGCGGCGGGGACGCGAATATATAAATCTTCGTTCTTCCTGCGCCTTTACGATTAACGAAAAAGAAGAAAATCTTATTCAACTGATGTCGGAATTTCCGGCCATTGTTCGAGAGGCTGCTGATGATTTAAGTCCTGCTGTAATAGCCAATTATGTGTATGATCTGGTGAAAGAATACAATCAATTTTATCACGATTATTCCATTTTAAGAGAAGAGAATGAAGGCTTGCGGCGATTCCGATTGATGCTTTCTCTGAATGTCGGTAAAATTATTCAGACCGGATTGGCGCTTTTGGGAATTCAAGCGCCCGAAAGGATGTAATACGGCCTTTTGGTGTGGTTACCGTAAAAAAATTTCGTAAATAAATTATTTGTTAATACATTTGTGATATAAATTTATAAATTAAAGAATAAATAACATGCAAACTTTATTAATGTTAATTTTAGGATTTTCCATTCCGGGCGGTTTTGAATGGATTATCATTCTGGTTGCTATTCTTTTGTTTTTCGGCGGAAAACGAATACCCGAACTGATGAAAGGAATAGGAAAAGGCGTGAAAGGATTTAAAGATGGTTTGAAAGGTTTTGAAGACGAAATCAACACAGACGATTCGAAAGAAAAAAAAAGTTGACTTTCTAAATAAAGAACATGGGCGCTAAAGAAATGTCTTTCTGGGATCACTTGGAAGAACTTCGTTGGACATTGCTCCGGTCGATTATTGCATTGGTTGTGTTTGCGATAATCGGTTTTAGTTTTATGCCTTGTATATTTGACCGGATCATTATGGCTCCCTGTAAACCGGATTTTTTTCTTTACAGTTTTATGTGTAAAATCAGCAGCCGAATTTCGTTCTTACCTGATTTTTGCAATAATAACTTCAGTATCGAGCTTATCAATATCCGGTTGGCTTCCCAATTTTTGATACACATGTCTACCTCTTTTTGGCTGGCATTGATACTGACTTGTCCTTATCTTTTATTTGAAATTTGGCGCTTTATTAGTCCTGCATTATATGAACATGAAAAAAAGAACACCCGTTGGGTCTTTGTATTCGGAAGCGTTATGTTTTTCATGGGATGCTTGGTGGGCTATGGAATGGTTTTTCCCATGACTTTGCAATTTTTATATACCTATCAATTAAGCGGTTTAATTCAAAATCAATTGTCGTTGGATTCTTACATGGACAATTTTATTATGCTGGTACTTGTGATGGGTTTAGTATTTGAAATGCCTTTGTTATCTTGGTTGCTTTCGAAAATCGGTATTTTAAAAAGGTCTTTTTTCAAAAAATACCGGAGATATGCTATTGTTGTTTTACTTATTGCAGCCGCAATTATTACGCCTTCAAGCGACCCGTTTACCTTATCTATTGTATTTTTTCCTCTTTATTTATTGTACGAATTGAGCGCGATCTTCGTGAAAGCCGACTAATAATTTGAGTTTTGGATAAAAAAATTAAATTTTTTATTTTTTATTTCAAAAAATCTCACTAATTTTGTGTGATTTTTAAACAACTTTTATCAAATTTTCAGCAAGAAACAGATAGTATTTTAATTTTATATATTTAATAAAGAAAGCGTTAGCTTATATTCTTGTCCTAGAAATCTTGACAATTTCTGTGCAAACAAGAATAAGTTATTGAACGCTCACGTGAATGCGTGGGTTTAACTTATTTGTTTGCACGGGTAGTCAAGAACCTCTAGGACGAATAAAGTTAAAAGTCCCACGCTTCGTATTTTTAAACCGCTTCTCTTTCGGGACTTGGAAGTGAAGTAAGAACTAAGAGTTAAGAGTTAAGAACTAAGAACTAAAAGTTATGAGTTAAGAATGGGCGCTACCGCCTGTATCACTATAATTTATTCCGGTCGAAGGTAAAGACAACTACTCGAATCAAAAATCATTTTTCTCATCGTTTAATAAATGTCGGTTGTCTTTACCGGAGACGGGAAAAAAGAACTAAGAGTTAAGAACTAAGAGTTAAGAATGAAAATAGAGAATGGAGGAAGGAAAGCCGGAGGCCTTCAAGATGAATAACCCCCAATGAAGCGAAGCGATTGGGGGACAAACAAAAAACAATGACGCTTTCAACCCCGAAGTGGGTTGAACAGGTAAAAGAGAACATAATCGGTAATGCGAAATGAACAAGAGAATGGAAAATAGAGAACAGAGAAAAAAGCGAAGCCCTGAAAGGGCGATAATCAATAGCGATGGGCGTTATCGGTTGTATTGGGAAGAAAATATTGCCCTCTGTCCCGTTAGGGACAGCATGTCGGTAGAAAACGAGGTTTATTTTCACCGTCGCCCGTCCCGTCAGGGACGGAATGTGTAGAGAATCAACCGAATCATATTCTGTCCCTGACTTTAAGAACTAAGAGTTAAGAACTAAGAGTTAAGAACTAAGAGTTAAGAACTAAGAGTTAAGAATGAAAATAGAGAATGGAGGAAGGAAGGCCGAAGGCTTTCAATTTGAATAACCCCCAATGAAGCGAAGCGATTGGGGGCAAACAAAAAAACAATAACACATTCAACCTCGAAGCGGGTTGAACAGATAAAACAAAACAGAATTATAAATAACATTACTAAATTTTTATTAAACATGAAACAAAAAATGATTTTTTTAGCGCTGACGCTCTTCATTTTGAGCGCAGCAAGTGCAAATGCACAAGTACGAATCGGCGGTACAGATAATCCGCATCCCGCTGCAGCACTGGATTTGAACACAACCGACGCAAGTAATTCGGGTAACTTGGGACTCTCTTTGCCTCGTGTATCACTCTCTTCCGTAACACAGCAATTAAACGGCGTTACGCCTTTGAACGGAGTTGTAGTTTGGAACACCAACAAAGACTTTTATTTAGGGAAAGGCGTTTACGTTTGGGGTGATACCGTTTGGGTACCTATTCAACGGACGCTTATCAGCAACAGTACCTTGCAACCGATTACGACCGATCCGTTTGTTA
>JAIRLY010000149.1 GCA_031259075.1 Dysgonamonadaceae bacterium
CTTAGTTCTTAACTCTTAGTTCTTAACTCTTAGTTCTTATTTTCCGTCTCCGGTAAAGACAACCGGCATTTATTAAACGATGAGAAAAATGATTTTTTTGATTCGAAAAGTTGTCTTTACCTTCGACCGGAATAAACGATAGTGATACAGGTGGAGGCGTCCATTCTTAACTCATAACTCTTAGTTCTTAGTTCGCTTCCAGGTCCCGAAGAGAAGCGGTTTAAAAATATGAAGCGTGGGACTTTTAACTTTATTTTTATCTCCAGGTTTTCGACGACCCACAACTACAAATAAGTTATACCCACGCATCTACGTGAGCGCTTACTAACTTATTCTTGTAGTTGTTTAACAATATCGAAATTTAGAGATACAAGAATACAAGCTAACGCTTTCTTAATTAATATGTAATGTTAAAAATAATATCTGTTTCTTTCTGAAAATTTGTTATTTTATATTTAAAAACCGCACAAAATTAATTAGATTTTTTAGAAAAACAAAGAAAAAAAATAAATATTGCATAAGCACTCCTTTATGCTATGGGAAACAAAATTAGGATTTTTCATGTTTTTGTTCTAAATTTTGGTGGGGTCGCCCTAAAATGAGCGACTTAATCATTTTTCGTTATAAACAACGTGCAGTACGGTTTGCCCGACAGCTTTTAATGTTTCCGTACTTACATGATCCATATTGTCGTTGCGTGTATGCCAGTAATCTCCAAAACCGTTGGGAGAACTCGGATCGTACTGGATAATGTCGATACAGGGAATATTGCGATACTTAATTATGGAGAGATGATCGTCTTCAATACCACTCGCGGCTTTGTTGATAAAAAAGGCATCGTATCCCAGCGCTTGCGCCGTTTCCCATACTTTTTTCACAATATTTCCCGCATATTGCACAGAAATATATTCTTTATAAAACCGAGCGTTCGGGGCGCTTACCATATCCAGTAAAATTCCATATCTTGCAATATAATTCGGATCATGTGGCTTTTTAGCCCAGTATTCAGAACCTAAACACCAACCCGTACTACCGTAATTTTGCTTATCAAATTCGGGAGTACCCCAGTCTTCGGCATCGAAAAGGATGAGGTCGACGCCAATTGCCGGTTGTAGAATCCCTATTTGACGGGCTATTTCCAATAAAGCGCCGCAGGCTCCCGCTCCGTCGTTTGCCCCATCTATGGGTGTGCGATGATATTTCGAATCCGAATCTTGATCGGCAAAAGGACGAGAATCCCAATGGGCGCATAAAAGCACGCGGTTTTTATTTTCCGGCTGAAAAGAGGCTATAATGTTTTTGGCTTGAATGGTTTGTTTATCATACGTTTGAAGCGTCGCTTCCTGTTCGGTTACTTTCGCTCCGAATCGTCTTAATTCCTTCGCTAAATAAGTTCCACAAGCTTGGTGAGCGACTGTATTCGGAACTCTCGGCCCCCAAGCGACCTGCATAGCAGTGTAATGATAAGCGCTATCCGCATTAAATTCAGGAACGATCACCTTGGTTGCATTTTCATTTTGTGCAAAAGGTTGCGGATTTTGTTTACAGGAAAATCCGAGTATAAACATTCCCATAATGAAAGTTATCTTTTTTAAACCTCTGAAAGGAATTTTTAAAATTATTGTCATATCAATTATCAATTATTCTCATCAGGTTGCCACCCCATATTTTGGCAATATTTTCTTCGGAATATCCTCTGCGTAAAAGTTCCATTGTGATTTGAGGCATTTCGTTCGCAGCCGTCAAGTCTATCAGTCCGCCACCTCCGTCGAAATCGGAACCAATTCCGACATGGTCGATTCCAACTGTTTTTACTACATAATCAATATGGTCGACCGCATCTTTTACTGTCGCTCTTCCATTTTTTTTCAGGAAATGAGTATAAAGGCAAATCTGAATAATCCCGCCTTTGTCTGCGATTGCGTGCATTAACGAATCAGACACGTTACGCGGATGATCACAAAGCGTTTTTACAGAAGAATGTGAAGCGATAACCGGATATTTGCTTACTTTCAATACGTCGAAAGAAGTTTTTTCCGAAGTGTGGGAAATATCAATTATGATTCGATGGAGATTCATTTCTTTTACAACCGCTTCTCCAAAATCGCTTAAACCATTATGTTCTAATTGACTGTCTACTGCTGCGTCGCAAATATCATTATCTCCATTATGAGATAAAGTAATGTATTTCACGCCCATATCTGCAAATTTCTTCACATTGCGAATATCCTTTCCAATGGCATAGCCATTTTCAATGCCGATAAAAATCGCTTTTTTGCCTTCTTTTTTCAACCGCTTCAAATCGCCGGTAGTTTTAGCTATTCCGGCAATATCTTTGTTATTTTCAACTTGCCGGATTAATTCTCGAATGATGGATTCGGTTTTTTCTACTGTTTTTTGTAAAGTCTCTGCATCTCGTTTTCCCTGTTCGAGATAGGCAACCATAAAAACAGCATCCAACATCCCTTTTTGCATTTTAGGTATATCTACTTTCAGTTGATAGTCAACCGGAAATTCTTCCGGAGAAGCGCCCAATTTTTGATGATTTAATTTAATTGCTCGATTCCTCTTCCCAATATCAATTCCATACGGGAAAAACATTGGTGTATCGCAATGAGAATCAATGGAGTAAATATGTTTATGGATTTCTTTAGCTATTCGATATAATTCGGCGTCGCTTATAATCTGCCTGAAAATAGAAAGCATCGTATCGTTATTTGCTGTTACCATCCTTTCGGGATGCCATTGTACGCCTAAAACGGATTTTCCGTTTTCCGGTTCAATCGCTTCAATTATTCCGTCTTCCGATTGAGCGACAATTTCAAATCCTGGCGCAACAGTTTTAATTGATTGATGATGAAACGAATTGACCGAAATATTTTCTTTTTTTATAATCCGGTGCAGAGCAGAACCGGATTTAATCGTTACGGAATGAGTTCCGATTTCTCCATTTTCCGGATGATTATGATTTATTTTGGATTCGGGCGCTTGAGAAGGAATATCTTGAATTAAATTGCCTCCAAAAGCAACGTTGATTATCTGATGGCCTCTGCAAATTCCCAAGACAGGGATTTGCTTTTCAGCCGCCCTCCTGACTAATTGTATATCAGAACGATCTCTTTCCAAGTCGTACGATTCTACAGCCGGATGCAAATCTTCGTCATATAAAGGAGCATATATATCACCTCCTCCCGATAAAATTAATCCGTCGATCTGAGATAAAATCTCGTCCAACACAGAGAAATCAGTCGTAAGAGGAATCAAAACAGGCGTTCCTCCCGCTTTAACGACAGCATTTACATACGCGTCGGAAATGCAGGAAAGACCATCTTTGTGATTGACAGATAATCCGATAAGCATAGTATATATTAGTATAAAAAATATTTCTTTCAATTGCGGCAAAGGTACGTGTTTCTGTTGAAAAAACAAATAAACCGCCAATTCGGCTAATTCTTTATTTTACATTTTCTTTTTCAGCCATTCTTTTTCTTCTGCTGATAAAAAAGGGCTTAATTTTTCATAAACCTTTTGATGATAATCTTTTAGCCATTGAATATCTTCTTGGCTCATCAGCGACCAATCAATCAAATTCGTATCAATCGGACAAAGTGTCAATGTTTCAAAAGCGTAGTATTCGCCGAAGTCCGTCGTTTTATAGGGAACAGTAAGAAGTAAATTTTCGATACGAATACCGTATTTCCCTGTTTTGTACAATCCCGGTTCATTGGAAGTAATCATTCCTTGTTGGAGCGGATTGGGATTATAATTCATACGGATACTTTGCGGACCTTCGTGCACATTCAGAAAGTGACCGACGCCATGTCCTGTTCCATGTAAAAAATTTTGTCCTTCCTTCCAAATAAATTGACGCGCCAATACGTCCAATTGCATCCCGACTGTTCCTTTTGGAAATTTAGCGTTGGACAAGCAAATGTTTCCTTTTAAAATATGCGTATAATCTTTTTTCATTTCGTCCGACACGGGGCCAACGGAAACGGTACGGGTTACGTCGGTCGTTCCATCGAAATATTGAGCGCCGGAATCAATTAATAAAATACCTTCGCGTCGAATTTCTGCGTTGGTAGCTGAAGTAGCAATATAATGCACAATTGCGCCGTGCGGTCCATAACCGGCTATCGTTTCAAAACTTTCGCTAAAGAAATAATCTTGTTCGCTTCGGAAACGTTTTAATTGTTCGCTTATATCCAATTCCGTAACTGTTTGTTTTTCGTTTAATTGCTTATCCAGCCAAAAAAGAAATTTAACCAAGGCAACACCGTCTCTTTGCATGGCATTGCGAATACCTTCGATTTCCGTTTTATTTTTGATCGATTTCAGATAATCGACCGGATGTACGTTTACTTCGACGATTTTAAAATTTTTAGCAATGTTCGTATATAAATGGTAATTGATTTTATTAGGAGCAATTAACACTTTGCCGAGTTTGCTGTGAGCAAGATAATCGTAAATTTTTTCATATTCCGCTAAAACGATTCCTTCTTTTTGAAAGTATTCGATTCCTTCGGGGGTAAGTTTTTGGGGTTGAATAAAAAGAACTGTTTCCTTTTCCGAAATAATAGCGTAACAAACAGCTACCGGATTGTATTCAATGTCGTTTCCTCGTAAATTAAACAACCAGGCAATCGTATCCAATGAAGCTAAAACTGTGGCGTCACTTCCTTGATTACGTAATTCTTTTAATAAGCGTTTTATTTTACTGCTTGCACTTTCGCCCGAAAATTGTTCGGGAAGAATGAACACTTGGTTGGATGGGATCGCCGGCCGGTCTTTCCAGATCCGGTCGTAAGGAGCAAAATCGGATTTGACTTTTATATTCTGTTTATCGAAGTATGAAATCAATGCGAGCGCATCGGAAGCGGTATAAACAGCGCCTTCAAAACCAACGGTATCGCCGGAAGATAATTCTCCGCTGAGCCGGACTTCAGGAGAAGGGGTTTCCGGTAAGCCCATTTTGAATAATTCGACGCCCGTTCCCCGCAATTGCTCTTCTGCTTGTAAAAAGTAACGGGAATCGGTATATAATCCGGCTTTATCTAACGTGATGAGTATTGTGCCCGCTGATCCGGTGAATCCGGAAATCCATTGACGTGTTTTCCAATGATCCGGAATATATTCTCCCGTATGAGGATCGGTGGCCGGAATGATGCAAGCCTGTACGTTTTCAGCCTGCATTGCTTCACGAAGCTGTTGTATTCGGTGATTTATCATAATTTACTTCTTCATTTTTCTTTGCAAATCGTTCTTCCCAAATCATCCAGAGAACAAAAACAATACCATAGTATATATATCTGAAAATACCGTCGTGTAAAGAATCAAATCTTTCCGGATGTCCTTTGGTCAACAAAACGGTCAGACCGATTCGGATGATATTATAAATTGTGAGTACAATACAACCAAGCGGAATGTACCACAATTTGTGCCATTGATATTTTAGAAAAGGATAACTCTTGTAAAAGAGCATAATACCACAAAAAATAAACATTTGTTTAATGCCTGAACATCCCCATATAATACGGATATACCACCCTACATTCACCGGAAAAGACATACGAATTTCATCTATAATAAGATCTTGACCATTTGGAAACAAACGAATAAACCACGCTGCGGCGGAAGTCAACCATAAACAAACAGTATGAAACCACTCAGGGGTTACGTCTTTCCCCAGAAAATACATAAATTCATCTTCGCGGTCGCCGTCAATGGTGAGTTTCCATGAAAAATGAAATAAAAATAATAGAAATAGAAATAAAAGTATGCCTTTATAAGGGATTAGCAGTTTCCACACAATATTTAATTTCTCTTTCATTACGAAAATAGCTTTAGAGATTGAAAATGATTCCTGTAAGAAAAAGTTTTCATATCCGATTTTATTATTTATTAATAGTAATTTCCATTATTACTGCAAATATAATCAAAATTTTTAATTTTCGACTTTTTAGATGCTTTCATTTCATTGAGATCGTCGTATCAGCCAACTTGGGCATCAAAATAGAGAGATTGCAATATCCAGTATTAAGTTTTACAAGGCTGTACTGTAACACTTTACTCATTTTCAATCCCTAAATTATCCGAATATTTTGCGATTGTAAAAAAACCTTACCGCGATTTATTTTGTAAAACAGAAAAAATAAGCTATCTTTGTCACCGCTTTACGTAACCTCTGGCGAGAAAAGTGTGGCTTGTGAATGTTGCGTTGGGTTATTGAAACTACTAAAAGCTAATCAATCATGGACTTAATCAAAGTTGCGGAACAAACATTCGCTAATCCGCCTAAAAATGCGTATCCTAAATTCAAAAGCGGCGACACGATTACAGTGGCTTACCGTATTAAAGAAGGCAATAAGGAACGTACTCAACAATATCGCGGTGTGGTAATTAAAATTGCCGGTCATGGAGACCAGAAACGGTTTACGGTTCGGAAAATGTCGGAAAATATTGGTGTAGAACGTATCTTCCCCCTAAATTCTCCGTTTATCGATGAAATCACTCTAAATAAAGTAGGGAGAGTGCGTCGTGCAAAATTGTATTATTTACGTAATCTTACCGGTAAGAAGGCGAGAATTAAAGAAAAAAGAGTATAACAGCGATTTAAATATGGCGGGCTTGTCCCGCCGTATTTATTTTAATATCTTTTTTTATCGTTTATTTAAATATATAAAAAAGAGTGAATTACGATTGGTTAACTTTTTTTAGCCAATCTTTTTTTTAAGTTTTATTTGGTTTATAAAATAAACTACTTTATTTTTGCAGATAGTTTAATAATTAAAACAATAAAAATATGGAAACAAAATTAACAGAACAACAAAGTTTGGAAGTAATATCGGAAATGATCAACCGTGCGCGGAACAACATTCAAAAAGGGAGTGCCAATTCGTTGATTTACAATGGTTGTGCAGTAGCGTTGGTTGCTGTTGCCAATTTTATATTACTGCACGTTTTGGCTGAAACCAAATTGAATTTATCGTTTTCGGTTTGGTTTTTGATGATACCTTCTGCGGTTATAGATTATTTTTTAAAACGCAAAATCGACTGTTCCGCCATTGTAAAAACAGAAATTGATGCGATTGTCCGTCGTATATGGAACAGCTTCAGCATCACTGTCGCCCTCTTGATAGCAGCTCTGTTTGCGGTGTCCGTTGCATCTGACAAATATAACTATACTCTGCTTATCACTCCTTCGATTATGTTAATGGTTGCTATGGCAGAATCGATTATGGCAAAGGTTTGCCGTTACAAACCGTTTTTCCGGGGCGCCGTTTATTTTTGGATTGGCGCTATACTATGTATATTTACGTATTGTGTTTTAAAACGAGGAGATATACAATTTCTTATTTTAGCTGTATGCATGATTCTCGGTTTCGTTATTCCCGGATACAAATTGAATAAATTAGCCGAAAACAACCATGTTTAAAGATTTAAATCCCTTGATACATTCCCCGTTGCGACTGTCTATCATGTCGTTGCTGATTGGTGTGGAAGAAGCCGATTTTGTTTATCTGAAAAAAGAAACCGGAGCAACGGCCGGTAATCTGAGCGTCCAGATCGACAAATTGCAGGAAGCCGGCTACATTCATGTGGAAAAAACTTTTCGGGGAAAGATGCCGAGGACAATTTGCCGGATAAACAGAGCAGGGATAGACGCTTTCAACGAATATGTTCAGGCTTTGCAGGGATATTTGAAATAAGACAAGATGTACGGATAAAGACGAATGGGAAGCAGACCGACCGGCACCATTCTATTACTTGCTTCCCAATACAACATATCTTGCATATATTTTTCGTGGAATAAACAGATCGCGCAATTCTTTTGCGCACTACTTCATTACCCGATCATCCGTTTTTTTAAAGAACAGAGGTTGAGATTCTCAACCTCTGTTCCAAATTCGAGTTCCTTTGACAGAATCCCGACA
>JAIRLY010000199.1 GCA_031259075.1 Dysgonamonadaceae bacterium
ACGTAGAGGCGACAATCATTGAAAATCCACGAGCAGAATGTCTTTTGGGGCAAACTGTACTTTCTCGTTTTGGAAAATACACGATAGATAACATTAATAATGAAATAATTTTTGAATAATATGCCAGACAGAGAAAAACTTTGAGAGGGAACACGGCTGCACGGCGTCTATCAAATCGAACGCATAATAGGTTCCGACGGTTTCGGCATTATCTACTATGTCCGCGATATTCTGTTGGGCAGCGGATTTGCTGTAAAGGAATTTTTTATCAACGGCCGCTGCACGCGCAACTTATTGACCAACAATGTCGAGCCTCAATCTATTGACAAGGCAATGTATGAAAAATATCTGCAAAAATTCATTGAAGAGGCTCGTACTTTGGCTTCGCTGAATCATCCTAATATAGTGAAAGTCAATGCCTTGTTTCAAGAAAAAAACACAGCGTATATGGTAATGCCATACGTTGAAGGCAAAACGCTGCAAAAGATGGTGGACGCAGGGGGAAAACTCAACTACGAAATGGCTATCAACTGTATAGGAATGATTGCCGATGCAGTGGAATATATCCACGCCCGCGACATTAAGCCCGGTAACATCATCATTACGCCTGAAAACCGAGCCGTTTTGATTGATTTCGGCTCTGCTCGCGAGTTTATGCAGGACAAAACGCAGAATCACAGCACAACACTGACGCCCGGATATGCGCCTTTGGAACGGTATTCGATTGTCAGCCGAAAAGGTTCGTATTCCGACATTTATTCGCTCGGCGCTACTTTCTATTTCGCATTGACAGGCACAAAACTAATGGATGCAGCAGCCCGCACAACTGAAACTATGCCTGCACCGAAAAAAATGTTTTCGGATATACCCGATGAGGCTAATCACACTATAATGAAAGCAATGGAATTGAAGCCTGCAAGTCGTTATCAACGAGTAGAAGAATTTATGAACGATTTGCTCAATAAAGTACCACAAGTGCAGCCAAAACAAGCAAAAACATCTGACAACCAAATAAATGAGCAAGAATCAAAGGGTATAATAAGTCCTGTGTTTATTTCTGTTAGCGTTTTTGTCATTGCGGTGCTTGTCTGGATTATTGTAATGCAAATACAAAATAATACTGCACCACGAGTTGAAACACCGACATCCGTTATAAAAGAACCTATTGCTCAACATTCATCCTGCTACGAAACCCAACGCAGTAGAGGTATTGCCGCATATAACGCAGGCAATTACGACAGTGCTATCGGATATTTTGAAACTGCACGAACTTGCGAAGATGTACCATTCAACCGCGACTTGCAGGTTTACATCAACCGATGCGAAACAGCAAAGAAGCAAAAGAAAGATTATGACGACGAACAAATGCGACAGAGTGTTGTTGTTCTTGTTGAAGAAGAAGCACAAAAGCGCAAGGAAGCAGAAAGAGAAGCGGAACAACAACGACAAAGGGAAGCGAAAGCAAAACAGCAACAACTAACTAATAAGCGCAATCAGAATGTATCTTACAGTGGTACATACAAATATCGTACTACTTTCATTGATGATATTGGTTTTGACGTTCCATTGCGAACTGAAGCAAATGTAAATTCGAGAGAGAAATATAAATGTCCAAAAGATGCTATTGTATTTGTGATTGACAATAGTGATAATATTTTTTCGTATGTTTCTATAAACGGATATTCTGGATATGTATCAACCAAAACGTTAAAAACCAATATTTCAAGTTCTTCGTATTATAATAATCAATCATCGAGAAGCAATTTTAATTCTTATAAGTTTCAAACATCATTTGATAATCCTGTAATGGAGCCGCCTTTAAGAGAACATCCCAATGTAAATTCACGTGAATTATATAGATGTCCTAAAAACGCGACTGTGTATGTTGTAGATAACAGTGGGGAGGCATTTTTTAAAGTTCGTGTAAATGGATATGTCGGCTATGTTTCAAAGATTTTTTTGGCTAGAAAAAGATAGTAAACAATTGTACAACAACAATCAAACAAATACGAAGTCGCATCGGGTGTCAGCAAAAGCAGAAAAAAATACTTGATGCTTTGGAATTGAGAAAAATCGGGCGAATTGTGGAATACGAGGCAAATCCTTCTATTTTGGGAATAGTTGAGAAAGTCAAGCATTTGGTTGAGATAATAGAATTTCCGACTCACAAACAGAAATGTATTGATAAATTGTTTGATTTGAAAGTTCAACTTACTAATGAGTATTTAAGAAATGGTGGCGTTGAAAAAATACCAAGTGTTAATTTATTGAACGATTCGCTGAATTTTAGTCCGCATAATCCAAATACACATACTTCAAGGATAAAAGCGTTTATGAATTGTATCTTAACAAAACATTGCACTCCCCCTGTTTTGCATCAAGAAATTATGACTGAGTATGAATCCTTTATTCAGAAAGATATATTTTTTGACCAGATAAAGATAGATACAGAAAAACAAATAGATGAGTTGTTTGAAAAGTATAAAAATTCAACCGACTTTATTTTCAGGGGACAAAGAGAGGCTTCTTGGCGATTGTATAATACTATGCAGAGAGAATGGATTTACAACAAGTATGAAGGCAAAAAATTTTATGCCTCTGTGTTAAAAACAGATGATAGAAACAGAAAAACAAAAATATACCTCTGATATAACCAAAGCAATAGGGGAAGAACATATTGACACAGTGAATGACCTTGCAATTCTTGGATTCCTTCAACATCATAGATGTCCAACACCATTATTGGACTGGACGTCAAATTTTATGAATGCCTTGTTTTTTGCTATTGATGGAATAGAACAAAGCACTAATGTGAAAGAGATAAAGGATTATGTTAGCGTATATTATTTACAGATAGAAAATTATGAATCGTCTAATAAAGCAAATCTTATTGATTATGCTTCAAAGGAGGTAGGAGATGAACTAAAATCAGGCTTGATTTCACGAATAGCACAAGATGAAACACAAAGATTAGAGATGGAAGAACGTTACAAAGATAGAGATTTTTTTGATAGAAGTAAAATTTCAGGTTCAGGACTTATCTCTCATATGTGTGAAATAGATAAAATGCTTTCGTTGCCAATTATGTATCTTGGAGAAAATAATAAATATAAAGGCATTGTTCTTTCTCTCTTGAATAGTGAAAATATCAAAACACAGCAAGGTTATTTTATGTGGAATGCAAGATCTTACAAACCATTAGAGGTAGTTGGGCAGGAGTCGTATGAGAAACAAAGCGAATCAGAATCATATAAATTTTGCGATTGTTATAATATTAACAAAAAACTTGCCCCATATATCAAAGCCAAATTAGAGGAATTAGGTATAAAAAAAGAAAATATTTATCCTGATTTTGAAATAGATGCAAGAGAAATATTCAATAATTCAGTGAAAAATTGAAAAATGAAAATCTATAGCAAAATTACCACCGACACCGTTTCCGCCACTGACAAAGGATTGGTGCGCGAGCGAAACGAAGACAGTTGCGGCTTGTCGGAAACATCCAATGGCATTCTATGCACGGTTTGCGATGGAATGGGCGGACACGCCGGAGGCGAGCAAGCCTCGCAAGTTGCCGTCAATTGCATCTCGCAGTATTTGAGCCGCGAGCAGTATGTCGACGTGCGGCTGTCTTGTCCTGAAATAGCTTTACAAAAAAAGTAAAGTTTTATGTCAAGAGAAAGAAAGTATTACACGAAAGAATTTAAGGAACAGGTGTTGGCAGCTTATGACGGCAGCGACGAATCGACGTCAGAGATAGACGTCGATTTCAGGTTAATTCGGACACGGTAAAGAGTTGGGTTCGTAAACGGACTGTAATCCCGCTTTTTTCAGCAGAAAGCGTTAAATTTGCGGAATCAGAAACGAATCGGATGGGAAAAAACAAGAAACTGTCGCCGGAAGAGATGGAAGTACACACCAAAGAATTGGAACAGCAGTTGGCAATAGAAAAGACGCAGTCGGAGAGTTTCGGCAAGATGATAGAGATTGCCGAAAGAGAGTTGAAAATCGACATCAGAAAAAAAATCTGGTGCCAGACAGTCCTTGAGATGAGACAGGAACATACGTCATACAGGACAGATGCTCTTTGTCGGCTGTTTGGCAAAAGCCGTCAGGCATATTATGAGCATTCACACTATGTTGCGGACAAGGCGGTAGAAGAAGACGTTGCGTTGAGCCTTGTACGCAAGGCGAGAAAAGGTTTTTCGCGAATGTTTTGAGGCGATAGGCATCAATACAGGCAGAGATGCCTTCATTGATTTGCCATACCGTAATTTTATGCTTGTGCGTCATGCAAGAAACAAGAGAAAGACCACTTTTTCCAATCACTGGATGCACAAATATTCCAACTTGATAATCGGGTTTACGCCAATACAGCTCAATCAGTTATGGGTAAGCGACATAACGTATGTCGAAGCGGGCGGCAGCGGAGTGGCGTACCTTTCGTTCATCACGGATGCCTGTTCCCACAAAGTTGTCGGTTGGAATCTGGCACGTAACCTGCGGACAACGGGTACGCTTGCCGCATTAAAAATGGCTTTGCGCACTTTGAAAGACAGGCGGGCGGGGCTTATCCATCATTCCGACAGAGGTTCCCAATACTGTTGTAGGGAATACGTCGAACTGCTTACCAAACACGAAGTACGCATCAGCATGACGGAAAACGGCGACCCGCGGGAAAATGTCATTGCGGAACGTAGCAACGGTATTTTGAAAACAGAATGGCTATACGATTACAAGCCTGATTCCTGGAAGAGTATGGTTGCTTATACCGGAAAAATCATTGATTTGTATAACAATCGCAGACCGCATCAAAGCATTGGGTATATGGTGCCAGAAGTGATTCATCAAACCGGCAAGAAAACGGAACACAAATGGAAAAATTATCATCACGTCAACGGGCATGAAAGAACGAACAGGAAATAGAACGACAGTAGCATCAGAACGGAGGAATTCCGCTTCAGCTACGCCTTCGCTCCATTCCTCCGTTCCAAAATCAAATCAAATGATAATCAAATCAAAAAATATGATTACTTTTGTGAACTGTAAAGGCATATCAGGATTATAACAAAAATGTCAAGTAATAGCAGGACAAAGTACCATAATCTGTAAAGAAATTTTAGGACAGTCAGGGCAAGGTGCAAGCATATATATATATGGCTTGCACCTTGCCCTTGAATAATTAATTGTTATTCAAAAAATTTGTTTTTTCGGAAAAACATCGTACTTTTGCCCTTGAGTTTTATGCAGACGAAGGCAAGACAAAGACGGACAAACAGGACACCTTAAACAAGTTCCAAATCGTACCCCATAAGACTGGAATAATCACTTATTTCTCTGTATTACAGATAATTCATAAATTAAAATCAAGTCCTGCAAGGGGGCTTCGTGAAACTTTGTGTCCTTTGTGGTTAAAAAAAAATACTTCCCGTATTGGCAGGGAAGGGTTTGTGTGTGGTTGGTCATCATCCGTAGGAGCCTCCCGGTCATACAATAATGACACTGTCGTCATTTTATCAGTTGATTTACGACGCTACCAGTTTCCGGAGGGTGGATACTTTACTTCGGGAGCGGTGGCGGTGAATTTTTTCGGGCTTAAAACGGTTTCTTTGGAGATATCAACATAGCTGAATTTTGAATTTTTCGGAAGATGGGGGAAGAAAGACATTTGGATTTGTAGCGTACTGATGATGAGTCGATTGTTTCTAATTCGGATACCAAATCCGAAAGAAGAATACAAGGCGCTTTTTTGAAAATATTGGTTATATCCGCCCAGCCAGCTCATATTGGAAAACAGGTAGCAAACGATCCGGAAGCCGTATATGCTTCGAGGCATAAAAAAAATGTGTTCTAATGAAAGATTGATTCGCCGTCGTCCGTAGATTGAATCGTTGCGAAAGCCGGGGATGCCCAGGTCGCCGTCAATGTTGAGGTAATCGTCCAACTGGTTGTCCAGTTGCGTCGAAAACAGGACATTGGCAAAGAATCGCTGCTTGAGGCGTCCCGTTACCAGCAGATTGGTAAAATAGTTCAGGCCGACGTCCAGTAATCCCTGTTCGGTTCGTCTGTTGTGAATGAAAGTGCCGTAGGAAACGCTTTCCGAAAGATACCCGACCGAGGAAATGAAATGCCCGACGTCAGCGGAAAATCCGGCGTAAGGCCTGTTGTACCGTTCGTTGTATTCTTTTCCCGCTACGAGCGAAAATAAATATCCGTGAGGGATATCTTCCGTTCGTCCGTAATTGTAAATCATGTTGCTTTTGTAATGCGATTGGCTAAAAAAGCTTATCGCCGAAAGATAAACCGTACGATTTTGGAACTGGTAGTACATGTTCTGTGCATTTTCCGGCCTGAGCAGAAAGCGGATGTTTTGCACACGTAGCGCAACCGTAAGGTTTTTCGGCGTTCCGGAGGAAGAAGACAGCAGGAAAGAACGGCCTGCCCAAGCGTCGTAATGTTGCAAGCGAATCGGTACCAGATAAGCGGAGGACGAGTCGGGAGAGGCATAGTTGATCTCCTTTTGCTCCCTGTAAGCGGTCAGGTTGCCGGCGTATTTGGTGCTTGTCGTATAAAAATCGCGATTAATGACAATACCGGTTTTCCGATTGTTGAAACGGTCGTAGTGGATGACATCCAACGAGATGTGCGAACGGTTGATATTATGGATGTTGGCTGTCACTTCATATCCGAAACGATGTTCTCGTTGGGCGTTAAAAAACATACCGGCTTGCAGGTTGAAGCCCAACCCCAGCACGTTTCGGTCGGAAATTGCAAAATTGCCTTTTGAACGAAAATTGGAGCCGGCGTCCACCGAGAAAGGGAACACGTCCTGTGTCAGAACAACGATTTCGGCTTCGCCTTCGCCTGTCGGCAGGGCTGTGATCCGTGCATCGCTGATGTAACGCAGGGAACGAAGGTAACGTTCCGAGTCGGCGAGTTCCATAGCGTCAATAGTGTCGCCTTCTTGAAAATACAGGGCATTGCGAATGACAAATTCTCGCGTCTGGCTGTGCAGGGCATTGCCTGCCTTTTCGAGAAAAGAAAGATTGGGCGAATGGACGTCCGTTTGTACCGCATTGATATCCGTGCCGAAAGGTTTCAGGCCGATATAACGGATACGGGTAATGGTGCGGCCTTCCATGGCAAGGTGCTGTGCGTTGTAGGATACCACGTTAAAAGTGTCTTTGTCGGACTTGGGTTTCGGGGAAATCAGGATAATGTTTTTCAATTCACGAATCCATTTGGCAGGCGTAGTGTCCTGATGATACAGCCAGCCATCGGGTGGCGGATCGACTTCTTCCATTATCAGCTTTTGCGCCTGCAAAGGTAACAAGAAAACATACCACATGCCACACGCGACCGTGAAAAATACGAAACGATTCCATTTCCGGTTAAAAATGTACACTATGATACGAACTAAAACATGACTGACTGCAAAGGTAAAATGAAATTTTCGGATTACATACAA
>JAIRLY010000210.1 GCA_031259075.1 Dysgonamonadaceae bacterium
ATTAAATCGTATTTTTTAGCTAATTCCCAATGCGGGAGCGCTCCTTCATGTAAAACCGGAATTATGCCGCCTGTTTTTTCTATTACATTCTCTTCGGCATGTCTTCCTTCGGGAACGCCGTCAGAGGGTAAATTGGGAATCTGGTAAAGCAATTCGGTCAGTTTCTTTTCGGCGTCTTTCATGTCGGCTTCCAATTGTTTATTGTCTTCTTTCGTCGTTGCTACTTTTTGACGTGCCGCTTCTGCCGTTTCTTTATTTCCTTCTTTCATCCACAGACCTATTGATTTTGACAATTGATTCAGTTCCGCCAGATTTTTATCTAACAATTGTTGCGAAGTTTTTCTTTTATAGTCTGTTTCAATTACTTCTCTAACAATTTCTTTAGCGTCGAAATGTTTTTTTGCCAATCGATCGATTACCTCCTGAGCGTTTTCTGTAATGAATTTAAGCGTAAGCATATTTGTTTGTATTTATTAAAGCGATGCAAAATTACATGAAATAATTGATATAACACACAGATGGATGAAAATAGACGGAAAGATACGAGGCAAATATAGACTTTGAATCCGTTTTTAGAAAGCACAACTAAAAAAGGCATCCGAATGGGACGCCTTCCTTGAATTATATTTTACAACTTAAAAAATAAAATTATGCCTGTTGTGCAAACGGTTCTATCGAAACATAAGATCTGTCGCTTTTTCTTTTTTTGAATACTACTTTACCTCCGATAAGTGCATATAATGTATGATCTCTACCCATGCCCACATTATCGCCCGGATGATGTTGAGTACCTCTTTGGCGAATAAGAATATTACCTGCTTTGCAAATTTCACCTCCGAAAATTTTAACGCCTAATCGTTTACTGTGCGATTCGCGCCCGTTCTTTGAACTACCGACTCCTTTTTTATGTGCCATTTTTAATATTTTTTAACGAGTTAAGATTGAATGTCTTTAATCACGATTTGAGAAAATTGTTGACGGTGACCGTTTAATTTACGGTATCCTTTTCT
Organism: Dysgonamonadaceae bacterium; assembly: GCA_031259075.1. Taxonomy (GTDB): domain Bacteria; phylum Bacteroidota; class Bacteroidia; order Bacteroidales; family Azobacteroidaceae; genus Azobacteroides. Next base: position 1,011 of record JAIRLY010000210.1, read on the forward strand.
TCTTCTTTTGTGGAAAATTAAAATTTTATCTCCTTTTACCAAAGGATTGACAATTTCCGCCACAACCTTAGCACCTTCAATCAGCGGAGTTCCCACCGTTACAGCGCCTTCATTATCGACTAATAGAACTTTATCAAATTCTACTTGAGCGCCTGCTTCACCTTCCATGTGGTGAACATACAACTTTTGATCTTTTTCAACTTTGAATTGTTGACCTTGAATATCTACAATTACGTACATCTGTTTTTTTAATTTACAGGTTATTTCCGGGGGTGGAAAGAATACTTTTCTTTCGCTTGATTTACCCTTTAAGAATATGAGTTTGCAAAAGTAATGCTTTGTTTTGATATTTGCAAGTATGATGTGTTGAAAAACAAATCTTTTTTATTCGGTTGTACATAATTTGGAAATTTAATGCTATCTTTGTAGGGTATTCGGTTCTTATGAAGAGGAGATGAAACCGTTTATCATCGAAAATCTTGCAAAACAGAGAATCTTTTTACAATCGCGTTGCGGTTATTTCTGAAGTTTCCAAAATGACGATTAGGCAGGATCAGGATGTTGATTCCATAGTAAATGAATTGGCCGGTAGATTAACAAACAAATAGATGCAACAATCGCTGAATATTCCATTGGAACTGCTGAAAGAACTTGCCGGTGCACGTTCTCCAATGACTGTCGGCATTCCGAAAGAAAATCTTAAGATTGAAAAACGCCTGGCTTTTACTCCCGAAGCAGTCGATATGATTGTAGGGAATGGTCACGATGTATTCCTCGAATCAGGAGCCGGTTTAGGCATCCGTTATTCCGATGCCGCCTATTCCGACGCAGGCGCTACGATTGTCGACGACCGGAAACGAGTCTTTGCTTGTGATTTGATTTTCAAAATAGCGCCGCCTGTTATTGAAGAAATAAATGGAATGAAAAAAAGAACTACTGTTTTCAGTATGTTGCAATTGCCCGATATTAGCGTTGATGTCATCAAAGCGATGATGAACAGGCAAATCAACGCAATAGGATACGAGCTTATCAGCCCTGACGGATCGACATTTCCGGTTCGCGACTCCATTTCCGAAATCGAAGGAACAGCATCTATTTCAGTAGCGTCCGAATTGCTAAGTAACGAAAAAGGAGGAAAAGGAGTATTGATGGGCGGCGTTCCCGGCGTTTCTCCGACCGAAGTCGTCATCATCGGCGCCGGAATGGCCGGAACCGTAGCCGGACGAGCGGCTTTGGCATTAGGCGCTGTTGTAAAAATATTCGACAACGATATCAACAAGCTTCGTAAAATCCAAAACGAATTAAAGAACCCTGTTTTTACTTCCGTTTTTCAACCCAATGTTTTGGTGAATGCCCTTAAATCGGCCGACGTAGTAATCGGCGCAATGCGTTATATCAACGATCCAATCCGTTATGTCATCTCCGAAGATGCTATCAAAACCATGAAAAAAGGTGCGGTAGTGATCGATTTGCGTGTCAATCAGGGCGGCTGTTTCGAAACAACGTGCTTTCTTCCCACCGACCATCCGGCCATTTTTGAAAAATACGGGATTTTACATTATTGCGTTCCCAATTTAAGTTCGCGGGTAGCCCGTACCACCTCTATGGCGCTAAGTAATATTTTTATCCCTTTAATTGAAAGAATAAGCGAACAGGGCGGCGTAACGGGAATTGCAACAAGAGATATGAGTTTCCGCTCCGGATTATACATTTATGCCGGAAAATTAGTAAACAGTTATGTCGCAAAACATTTCAATCTTCCGGCAAACGATATCGGTTTGTTTTTGACTGTTTTCTAAA
>JAIRLY010000129.1 GCA_031259075.1 Dysgonamonadaceae bacterium
GTCTTGCCGGACAGATCGGTTAATAAGAAATCTGCGTTCAAATCGTTTGTATAATTGACGATTTCAACGGTTAATAATCCTCGAGTGGGGTTCGGATAAATCTTTATTTCCTGTTTAGCAACAACATCGTCTATTAGGGTTACTTCTTCTTCCGCCAAACCGGTTTCCTCCGAACGTAAGGAAGATGATGACGAAAAACGTATGATACGCTCAATACGATTTCCAGCGCTATCGTAATCAAAATTAATTGATATTGTCTGTGAATATGCAATCACCTGCCAGCTTAAAAACACAATGAAGAATAATGTGATTTTTTTCATAATCCAATTTATTTAAATTTTGCCTACTTTCTTCTTTAATATGGTTGTTTCGGCGTTGTCCCATAACAAAAATGAACATTCGGTACAAGGAAATAAAAATGAAAGACTTTTTAGCAAATTACGACTTGTAACGCACAAGCAAGGAATTGTGTCGTACAACTTGAAGATTTTCTTCCTCAATTTGTATAATCACACCGCCTATTGCGATGCTGAATCTGCATAGGGATGCGAAATAAATAATTTGTGATGATTTTATAGACAGAAGATGTAAGACAAAAAAAGATAGACAAGATTTGAGAGATGTTGTTATGGTCTTGTCTATCTTTTGTCTTAAAAATTCAACTGCTTTTCCGGTAGCTCAGTATTGCCCAAGTATTAAAAATGACTGCAAATATGATTAATGCCATCAGTTGATTTCCCAATTGCATAAGACCGCTTCCTTTCAGGTAAACCATCCGCATGACCTCTATGAAGTAGCGTAACGGATTGAATAGCGTGAACGTTTGCGCCCACTGCGGCATACTGGCAATCGGAGTAAATAATCCACTGATTAAAATCATGATTATCAGGAAGAAAAACATCATAAACATGGCTTGCGACAGATTGGAAGAATAATTCGAAATGAAAAGCCCAAATCCGGAAAAAACCAAAATATAAACTAAAGCAAAGAAATAGACCGTCAGCAGGTTTCCCGCCGGAGTTAATCCGTAAATCAAAGCCGACAGTCCTAAACCCAGCGATAAAACAATCAATCCGATGATCCAGTAAGGGATTAATTTGGCCAGAATGAACGAAAATTTTCCTACAGGAGTCACATTAATTTGTTCGATAGTTCCTGTTTCTTTTTCACTAACGATATTGAGCGCCGGTAAAAATCCGCAAATAATCGTCATCAACATCACCATCAACGCGGGTATCATAAAGATTTTATAGTCTAAAAAAGGATTGAACCGGTTTTGTGATACAATGGAAATAACCGGTAATGTATTTTTACCCGATGAAGGAAACTTTTCGCCTCGCAACTCATCGGCAAAATCACGGACAATATTTCCCATATAATTGAATCCTAAGCCTCCTTTCATTATATTGACGGCATTGATGGCGATCATTATGCTGCTTGTTCCATCGGTAATCAGTTGTTTTTCAAATTCCGGACGGATTTCCAGAATAACGTCTGCTGTTTCTTCTTCGATGTTGTTCATTGCGTCCTCGTATGTATTTGAAACAGCCACCAGATTGAAATATCCGGAAGCAGCTATTTTTTCCGTCAACCGCAGGGAATAAGCGCTCTGATCCCGATCCACAATATCTACGTTGATATTGGTGATTTCCTGATTAGCTGCCCAGGGAAATACCAAGATAACCATCACCGGCAAAATAATAATCAAACTGGGAATAAATTCATTCCGGCGGATTTGTTTAAACTCTTTTTGTACTAAGTATTTTAACGTCATTCCAATCGGGTTTTAAAGTTTTTTAAACTGATTGCTATGATCAGAGCGGCCATTCCAATCAATATAACCATTTCTTTTAATACGTGATATACCGGCACTCCCTCAATCATCAGCTTTCTTGCACCTGCAATATACCACCGTGCCGGAATAATGCTTGAAATCCATTGTAAAACAACGGGGACACTTTCGATGGGAAATATTAAGCCGGAAAGGATCATGATCGGCATCAACAGCACCATGCCGGAAGTGAGAATGGCTGCGACTTGCGTTTTCACAAGCGTCGATATCAACAACCCCAATGACAAAGCGACTATAATAAAAATCAAGGTGAAAACATTCAACCAGATCAAACTTCCGCTAATGGGCACTTTCAGAATAAAAACCGACAAAATCAATATGATAATGAAAATAAACCAGGAAATAAGAAAATAAGGAACCATCTTGGAAACAACAATATAAATCGGTTTCATCGGAGAGGCTAACAAAACTTCCATTGTTCCGGTTTCCTTCTCGCGAACAATGGCCACAGAAGTCATCATGGCACAAATGAGCATGAAAATCAATCCCATCAGACCGGGCACAAAATTATATGAACTCCTAATTTCCGGATTATACAGCATCTGAACTTCCGGAACGATTTGAAACGGAACATTATACTCTTGCATCAATTCTTGCTGATAATTCATAATCACATTCGTTGCATAAGTAATCATTGTCGTTCCCTGATTCGGATCGGTTGCATCGGCAATCAACTGTACGGAAGCTTCGCCGGTATGATAGAGGTTTTCATTGAAATTCTCGCCGAATACGATTACAAAATTAACTTTCCCTTCTTTGAATACTCTGTCTACCTCTTCCGGACTTTTCAACAAAGTTACGATATCGAAATATTCGCTGGCTTCCATACGATTGATAATCAGCTGAGTAGAAATATCGTTGGATGGATCATAAATGGCTGCCTGCACATTTTTCACTTCCGTACTAACGGCAAATCCGATAATTAAAATCTGGATTACCGGTATTCCTATAATGATTAACATCGTTCGCACATCGCGAAAGATATGGTGAAACTCTTTTTCTATAAATGAAAAAAAGGATGAGAATGAAAATAATATTCCTCTCATTCCTTTCATTTTCTTCTTTTCCCTCATTTTTTTCATTCCCTTGTCGCTTTTCTTGCCAATTGCCGGAAAACTTCATCCATATTCTCTGCATGAAATTGGGTTCGTAAGTTTTTAGGCGTATCCAATGCGTCTATCCGTCCATCCACCATGATGGAGACACGATTGCAGTATTCCGCTTCATCCATATAATGTGTAGTCACAAAAACGGTAATGCCTCTTTCGGCTGCTTCGTAAATCAATTCCCAAAACCGGCGGCGGGCAATCGGATCTACTCCTCCGGTCGGTTCATCTAAAAAAACAATTTGAGGTTCATGAAAGATTGCTACCGAAAAAGCTAATTTTTGTTTCCATCCCAAAGGAAGTTCTTTGACTAATGTATTTCTTTCTTTCGTCAACCCAAGTTTTATTAATGTCTCATCTATTTTGGGGTGGATCTGTTTTTCTTCGATGCCGTAAATTCCTGCAAACAAATACATATTTTCCCAAATTTTCAAATCTTCATATAACGAAAATTTTTGACTCATGTAGCCGATATTTTTTTTTACCTGTTCCGATTGGCGAGTAATATCGTAACCGGCGACTAATCCATGTCCCGAAGTAGGTTTACTTAACCCGCACAACATTCGCATAGCCGTCGTTTTTCCGGCGCCGTTGGCTCCGAGAAAACCAAATATTTCTCCTTTGGAAACTGAAAAATTAATATGATCAACAGCCGTGAAATCACCAAAACATTTAGTCAAATCATTCACTGCAATTACGCCTGAATTAATTCCAAAATCCCTTAACGAGGATTTGGATGAGTATGAATTATCATCCCTGTTCATCATTACTGTGCTGATTCATCAAATAAATAAAACAATCTTCAATACTCGGCGGGATTTCTTTGAAAACAACAGATTGCATATCAAGTTTCCGGCGAAAAGCCGTATCATCGTTGAATACAACATGCAGGTATTCGCCGAACATAAATGCGGATTCAACCTGCGGGGCTTGTCTTAATTTCTCTAATAATCCGAAATTATTGTTCGATTCCAACTGATAAAGTTTCTTGGGGAATTGTTCTACTATCTTTTCGGGTGTTTCAATCGAAAGAATTTCACCGTGTTGCATCAAAGCGATTCGGTTACACAATTTAGCCTCATCCATATACGGTGTAGAAACGATAATCGTGATCCCTTCGTCTTTCAATTTTTTAAGCATTTCCCAAAACTCTTTTCTTGAAACCGGATCTACTCCGGTAGTAGGTTCATCTAAAAACAAAATCGCCGGTTTATGTATTAGCGCACAAGACAAAGCCAGTTTTTGTTTCATTCCTCCCGACAACTTACCGGCCCTGCGGTTTTTGAATGGTTCGATATGCTGATAAATATCTTTTATCAAATGATAATTTTCTTGTATAGATGTATTGAAGATTGTCGCAAAAAAAGTCAGATTTTCCTCCACTGTCAAATCGGAGTACAGCGAAAATCGCCCCGGCATATACCCTATACGCTCCCGCAGTTTTTTATAATTTTTTACAACATCCAATCCATCGACTGTCGCTGTTCCGGAATCGGCCAAAATCAGGGACGTAAGAATACGGAAAAGAGTCGTTTTTCCGGATCCGTCGGGTCCAATTAATCCGAAAAGTTCGCCCTTGGATACATCAAAAGAGATATTTTTCAATGCTTTTATTTCTCCGTAATTCTTATTGAGAAGTTGACAATGAACAATCGACAACGCATAATTATTATTTGTTTCCATAACTTACTTTCTTCATTTTTACAACATTCTCTTTCAACTCTTTAATTCTCAATTTAACTTGACTTCTCCGTACATCCCGATTTTCAGATAACCGTCGTTTTGCACGGCTATTTTCACAGCATAAACCAAATTACTACGTTCATTTTTGGTGAGAATTGTACGAGGTGTAAATTCTGCTTTGTCCGATATCCAAGTAATAACTCCCTTATATTCCCGCATCTCTTTTTTGCCGAAATCGGTAAAAACAGAAAGCTCTTGATTTAATTTCATTTGTGTCAACTGATCGGCCGTAATATAAGCCCGCAGATAAATATTCGTCATATCCGCCACTTTAAACAATGCTTTCCCTTGTACGGCGATTTCTCCTTTTTGGGCGTATTTCGATAAAACGACTCCGTTTATCGGACTGACAATAATACTCTTATTTATTAAATCGTTGATTTGTTCCATCTGAATATAAAGCGATGTAATTTCAGCCGAAAGACTACTGTTCGTATTTCGCAACGTTTCGGTTTGAGCGGTCAATTGTTTCTCCAACAAATCGATGGATGATTGAATATCATCTACTTGTTTTTGAGTAGCGGCATTGGATTTTACCAGATTCCGAAATCGAATCAACTCGGTTTGTTGTTTCGCAATTTGTTGTTTAGTAGACGCCATTTGTAACGAAACGTTGTAAGTCCGGCTATCCACCGCTTTCATACTTGCTGATAATTGCTCTTTTTTCAGATGCAATTGAATTGTATCAACGAATCCTACTTCTTGATTAACTTTCAAAGCCTGTCCTTCTACAATGTCCAATTGCATGATTTGCCCTGTTGCTTGAGCGGATACTACAACTTCTATCGCTTCGAAAGCTCCCGAAGCATCATGATCGCCGTTTTTCTTCCCGCAACCCCAAAGGGAAAAAGCTGCTGTAAATAAAATAATAATCTGAACTGTTTTCATAAGCATATCTTTACTCATCACTGTTTTTCATGTTTTTTAGATTATAAATAGCTATCAGCAAATCAATTTCATGAGTTGCTTTTGTTTGTCTCGCCCAACTTTCCTGACTGATTTCCCGCATTAGCTCCGTGACGGTCAATGTTCCGTTGGCTACTTTTGCTTCAGCCGATTTCCGGATATTTTCCCGCAAAGTAATGATTTCGTCATCCTGTTTCATTATCTCATTCAACCGCTTAATTTCCTGAATTTCACGCGTTGTTGTTAAATTTATATTATACAGGAAAATATCTTTTTGAACATTTACCGCATTTTTATTTATTTCAATTTTCCGCAAATCATTTTTTTGCGTATAAAGTGCACCGAAATTCCATGATAAACGAATTCCGCCAATATAAAAAGGTTTAATCTCGTTCGACAACATGTTCAATCCCGGACGCCCAATTCCTCCTTGTAAAAATAATCCGACTTTAGGCATATAAGCGGATTTGATCAGATTTTTTTGCGAATCAAACAAATTATTCTGAGCGTCAAATAATTGAATTTCGGGACGTTTTACGACAGATGACAACATTTCATTTTCCAACAAATGATTAACAGCCGGTCGCTTGAGGTTCACATTTTTATCCGGTTTTTCTCCTGTCATAATCGCAAGCATTTCTACAAAAGCGTTCCGCATTGTTTGAATTTGTATCCGTATTTGTTTCGCATTTAACTGTTCCACTTTTACGACGTCCAAATCGGTCCGATTGGCTACTCCAAATTCGACTGATGCGGCTATCGCGGCATAATTCCGTTGCAACTCATCCTGAAGAATTTGATTTTGTTCCAACTGCATATCAAACAACAAAATGCCAAAGAATAATTGATTGATTCGTTCTCTCAAAGTATATAATTCCACTTCCACTTGTTGAGTTTCCACTTCCGAGCCGGCCTCCGTCATTTTCCTCTGAGAACGAACCGCGCCGCCATCCCAAAGCATTTGACTTGCTTCCATTACGGCTTGATATTGGTCTTTCTTCAAATCCGGAATTGTAATACCCGGTATCGAAATGGGAATAGATGTTACTTCCGACTGATATGTCGCCCTTACATTCAATTGAAATTGGGGAAGATAAGCTTTTGATGCATTGGCTAAATTATATTCTTTCGATTGCTTAATCAAGTCGTATTTCTTTATTAACGGATAATTTTCACGTGCTTTCGTTTGACAATCTTCAATGGTCAGTTGAGCAAAAACAGTAACACTAAATCCGATTATGAATCCTGATAAATTGATAATTCTCTTCATAGTAATTGATTTATATTTTTAAACTTTTTAAAATCACTTCTACATTATTTTTCTTTCGCCTGGCCAGAAATTCACAGATTTCAGAGTTCATTCCTTTATCAAAATCAAAATACACCTGAGCCGCCATATAACTTAGTACATTGAGAGAGGCAATATTGAGCAATAAATCCAGCGGTTTGACGGAAAGAACAGTCCCTTTAGCAATTTCTTCATCTACTATTTTTTCCAGTTCTTCAAAAACGAAAAGGCCTGCGGGAATAATCTTTTTCAAAATAAAATCCTTTTTTTCTTTATTCGAAACCATTTCCCGAAGAACAAACAAAGGTATTTTCGGATTCATTCCAATCCTGTCGAAATGTTCTTCTACAATCAGTTTTATTTTTTCAAAAAAAGAAAGATCGGATTGAAATGCTTCTTTAAATGAACCTAAAAAAAAGCTCGCTTTTTTTTCAAAAATCTTATTAAAAAGATTCTCTTTTGTCCGAAAATAATAATGCAACATCGCATGATTCACGCCTGCCTCTTTTGCTATCTCTGTCGTTTTCGCTCCAATGTATCCTTTATCTATAAAAATTCTTTCGGCTGCTTCGAGGATGATTTGTTCTGTATTTGCAGATTTTAATTCCACTGTTTAATAATTAAGTTTAACAAAATTGTTAATTATCTGCAAATGTAAAACAAAAAAAAATTCCTTGCAAGACTTTCAGCGAAAATATTTTTGCTGTGCAAATGGAGCGGAGGCATTTGCTTCGAAGTTGACGCGACTATTGGGAATGTAATAATAGAAAGAGCGTAACGGAAAATCAGGCGTGTTTTGCAGATTTTATAAAAGGTATTCGGACTTGAAAAAAAAGCCTGAATACCTTTTTTATTTTTACCCTAATGAGTTACGGGTGCACGATGCTTAGCCGCGCAACAATTACATCTCAATAGAAGGCTAATACAAGAATGTATGCAATGTCATTTTATGCACAGACAGTTCAATTCAATCCTCACGTCGTATTTTTCCACATCCACACTAGCACCCGAGACTGTTAATCTGACGCTGTTATTTCCTGTTATTGCGTAAGAGAGAAAATCTCTATTGCCATCTTTCGTCACATAATTAGGAGCAGTACCGTATTTATATTTTTGTATATACAAAAAACTTACTATAGTGCATTCACTTGACAAGTCAAGGTCTATGGTGTACGGGACTTGGGCGATATATTCCTCGCTCGTAATCAAAAACGACTTGAGTGTACCTGCAACCCATCCGGAACCGTTATAATATAGCATTTGTCCAAACGTTGGAGTCGTTCCGCTCCATGCCACAGCGCCGTTAAGTGTGGTCAAAATTTGTCCGTTTGCGCCCGGATTAATTTTCTTGGTAGTAACATTCGCATCTCTTATTTTGGCGGTAGTAACGGCATTGTCTGCAATATCTGTCGAACTAACGGCTTTAGGTGCTATTTTTGTAGAGTCGACCGCATCAGCCGCGATCCTTGCCGAAGTCACTCCGTTGTCCGCAATTCCCAACGTATAAGGCGATCCTGCAGTTCCTGAACCGGATCGGGTCAAACCGCCGCTACTTGTTGCATTGGTGACTTCATTTCCGATTATTCCATCGGCTTCGGTTGTTAAACCGGTCTCAGTAGCCGGCGCCCAAGCTGATCCGTTGTATTTCAATACTTGCCCGCTGGTGGCACTCATGCTGTTCAGTTTGGCGGCTGTCACCGCTTTATCCTGAATATCTGCCGAACTAACGGATTTAT
>JAIRLY010000351.1 GCA_031259075.1 Dysgonamonadaceae bacterium
GTCAGCCGTTTATCCATCCGCAGGGCGTTGTCCGGTCGTGTTCGGAAGACCGAAGGTCTTCAATATGAATAACCCCCAATGAAGCGAAGCGATTGGGGGCAAGCGGAATGTCGGCGACGCTTTCAACCCCGAAGCGGGTTGAACGACTGAAAGTATTTGAGTTGGAAACGATGGGTTCAAAAAGCACGAAAGCGCGAAAGCACGAAAGCACGAAAGGCTTTCAGCCTTAACCTGAGGGCTATGGGATTCTTCGCGGCGAGAAAGGCGCTTCCGTTTTTAACTCTTAACTCTTAGTTCTTAACTCTTAGTTCTTAACTCTTAGTGGGTCACCTCTCATGTCCCGAAGAAGGGTGCCTTCCGTTTCGGAGAATGTGGGGACGTCCACGCAGGACTTTGGAGATGGATTGGAGACGAAATACAGATAGAACATTTCTCCGACAAATAGCGCCTCAAAAAAAATGAATAAAATTCGTTATAAAATAGTCTTTTCTTTTTATAAAGATTATAGTACTTTTGTTCTTTATAAAAACATTTGAACTTAAATATGAGTACGTCAACTGTATTAGAATCTACTCTAAAATCGACTGATACGGAAGATTTTGTTGATATATATTTTTATCGACCAACAGGATATCAAGGGGCTTTGTTTTTCCGCAAATCAGGTATAACACCCAATCAAATCACTCTAATATCTATTTTTATTGGAATAGCCTCCGGTATTTGCTTTTATTTTACCGATTTACGAATAAACGTTTTGGGTATATTCTTGCTAATTGGGGTAAATATTCTTAATAGCGCTCATAGACAATTAGCTCGTATGACCGGTCAAAAATCAGCATTAGGGCGTATCTTGGATAGAATTTGCGGTATTTTTCGGTTTGTACCCATTTACATTGCTATTACTTGCCGGTTATGGCCGGAGTGGAACATTTGGATTCTCATCTTAACGTTATTCTCAGGATATTGCCATACCTCACAGACTGCTCTGGCAGATTATTATCGAAATATCCACCTGTTGTTCTTGAAAGGAAAAAATGGAAACAAATTAGATAATTCGATGATCTTGTATAGAAATTATAAAAAACTAAGTTGGACAAAGAAACCTGTCTTGAAATTCTTTCAACTTATCTATCTGAATTATACTGAAAAACAAGAATTTTGGACTCCTAAAATGCAACAAATGCAGGGGATTCTCCGTATTCAATATCATGAAGAATTTCCCGAATGGTTCAAGAAACAATACAGGAAAAAAAGTCTGCCTTTAATTCCTTACACCAATTTGCTTTCGTTTAATTTACGTTCTATTGTCCTTTTTACTTGTGTTATAATAAACTATCCCTGTATTTATTTTATATTCGAAATCACGATAATGAACGGAATGTTATTTTACATGATAAGACAATATGAACGTATTTGCCATAAATTTAGAATTAAATTAGAATATTTTTCTATAAAAAACAATTTCGAAAATAACAATGAATAAAGATAAAATAAAAGGAATTACAATTAAAACGGTTATAGATAATGGATTTTTAGCAAATGATGATAAATCTTTACAATATTTCATTGCAAATTCAAATCAATGTTATAACTTTGTAGGTTTTGTACTGAAAAATACAAGACCTGTTTTAAAAAATTTTAATTTATGAATCAATAAAAAAACGACTGATGTTGTTTTTCAGCCGCGGTAAAAAAAAATAAAAATAATAATTTATGGAAAAAGTACAAGTTAAAGACGCCAACGGAAAACTTGGCGTACTTGTTATCGGAGTAGGTGGCGCTGTAGCCACTACTTTTATTGCGGGAACAATGATTGCTCGCAAAGGTTTAGGAATTCCCGTAGGTTCTATTACTCAATTAGCGACGATTCGTTTGGGTAAAAGAGAAGAAAATCGTTTTCCCAAAATTAAAGAAGTAGTGCCTTTAGCAAATCTCAATGATATTATTTTCGGAGGTTGGGATATCTTTGAAGAAAATGCTTACGACGCTGCTCGTCATGCGGAAGTTCTTACGATAGAGGATTTGGACAAAGTGAAAGACGAATTGCAAGCAATTAAACCAATGAAAGCCGTTTTCGACCAAAATTACGTAAAACGTTTGCACGGTACTTGGGTTAAAGAAGCTCCTACCAAATGGAATTTAAAAGATGCCGTTCGTAAAGATATTCAGGATTTTAAATCCAAAAATAATTTGGAACGAATCGTATGTATCTGGTGTGGGAGTACAGAAGTTTTCACGAAAATCGGTAAAGTACACCAGACACTTCCTGCGCTTCAACAAGCCATGAAAGAGAACAGTTCGGAAATAGCTCCTTCTATGATTTATGCGTATGCTTGTTTAGAAGAAGGCGTTCCTTATATTAACGGCGCTCCAAATTTAACCGTAGATATGCCTGCAATATGGGATTTTTCCATTCAAAAACAAGTGCCGATTTGCGGAAAAGATTTCAAAACAGGACAAACAATGCTGAAAACGGTGCTTTCCCCAATGCTAAAAACCCGTATGTTAGGTTTGAATGGATGGTTTTCTACCAATATCTTGGGTAACAGAGACGGCGAAGTATTAGATGATCCGGGTTCGTTTAAAACAAAAGAAGAATCTAAACTTTCCGTTATTGATAATATCCTCCAACCGGATCTATATCCGCAATTGTACGGAAATGTTTATCATAAAGTGCGTATCAATTATTATCCTCCGCGCAAAGACAACAAAGAAGGCTGGGACAATATCGACATTTTCGGATGGTTAGGATACCCGATGCAGTTGAAAGTCGATTTCCTGTGCCGCGATTCTATTTTGGCCGCTCCTCTTTGCTTAGATCTGGTTTTATTTACCGATTTAGCTAAACGGGCCGGATTCAGCGGAATCCAATCTTGGCTGTCTTTTTATTTCAAAAGTCCGATGCACGACAATGAACATATCGCAGAACACGATTTGTTTATTCAATATGTAAAATTAAAAAATACACTACGTCAGATTATCGGCGAAGAAACAATCGATTTTATTGATTAAATTATAAACACTCCTTTGTGATCCTTTGTGTCTTTTCTATGTAGTTCTGTGTTATAAATTACACAGAAAACCAGAGAGAAGACACAGAATTACAGGGAGATATAATTTTGCTCACGGATTTCAGGCTAAATTCAAAATCACGGATGAAACCAATTACTTACGAACAAGCCATTCACCGTTTAGCAGCGCTTTGCAGCCAAAGAGAAAGATGCATTCAGGATATTTGTCAAAAACTAACTCTTTGGAAATTTTCTGAAAAGGATCAAAAAAAGATTATCCAATACCTGCAAAACGAACGGTTTTTAGACGAAAAGCGATTTAGCAAAGCTTATGCTAACGACAAATTTAAATACAATCAATGGGGAATTTATAAAATCAAATATGAACTCAAGAAAAAACAAATCCCGGATCATTTAATCATGGACGCTTTAGCCCAAATCGACTCAAAAGAAAATAGAAAACAATTACGTCAATTGTTGGAATCAAAAAGAAAAACAATAAAAGGAAAAAACGAATGTGAAATTAACCAAAAATTGATACGATTTGCAAATAGTAGAGGCTTCCCATTAGAAGATATCGAAGCTGTAATTTCCTCCTCGTATTGAATGTAAATAATTGATTTATAATAACTTTTCATTTACAAAAAGTGAAAAGATGTGTTTGTTGCAAGTATTTGTAGAGTTTCAATTTTATTACTACCTTTGTTGAGTTAAAAATAGCGAGTAAAAACTTATGGCAAAAACAGAAAAATGGACTACAATTATTAAACCTAAAACGGGTTTGTTCGATATTGACTTCAAAGAATTAATTCATTACAGAGACCTCTGGCGAATGTTCATTAAACGAGATATAGTCACACAATATAAACAGACCATTTTGGGCCCTTTGTGGTTCTTTGTCAATCCTGCATTGACAACGGTTATGTATATGGTCGTTTTTGGTGGAATTGCAAAAATACCAACTGATGGTTTACCTCAGCCATTGTTTTATCTTTCAGGAATTTGCCTGTGGAATTACTTTTCCGTCTGCCTTCTGAAAACGTCTTCTACTTTTAAAGATAACGAAAACATTTTTGGTAAAGTCTATTTCCCACGACTTGTAATGCCCATAAGCACAATCACTTCAAGTTTATATGTCTTTGGCATTCAACTTATTTTATTTGTAATTATCTATCTCTATTATCTATTATCCGGCATACACGTGGCTCCTAACATCTATATTTTATTAGTCCCCGTTTTAGTGGTTATGCTGGCCGGATTATCGCTGGGATTTGGAATTATAATATCTTCTTTAACAACAAAATACAAGGATTTGAGTATCCTGTTTACTTTTATAGTGCAACTATGGATGTATGCCACTCCCATCATTTATCCTTTAAGTATGATGTCGCCCAAAAAACAATGGATTGCGGCGCTCAATCCGGTAACTTCTATTGTAGAAGCATTCCGATACGCTACGCTGGGAACCGGTACTTTCGATTGGATGCAATTAGGATATAGTTTTGTATTTATGTGTATAATCTTAGGATTAGGTATTGTTGTATTTAATAAGATACAACGCAATTTTATGGATACGGTTTGATTTAGAACGATATATCAATAATAATGAAAAAAAACGATAAAAACCGGCTTTTGACTACAGAATCCGATACAGTCGAATTTAAAACGTCTTTTATTTCCGGATTTATCGAAACATTGCCGACTTTTGCCAATATAAATTGTTATTATAATATGAAGTGATTGGATGTCATAAAAAACAAAATGCGATATAAAATTTTCATAAGCAGCGTACAAAAGGAATTTGCAAAAGAACGACGGATGTTGTCCGACTATTTGCAAAGAGATGCTTTATTGGGAAAATTTTTCGACGTGTTTATTTTTGAAGATATGCCGGCGAAAGATCAAACGCCGGAAAAAGCGTATGTTAAGGAAGTACGACAATCGGATATTTATATCGTTCTTTTAGGAAAAGAATTTGGTTATGAATTTGAAGACGGAATGTCGCCCACCCAAAAAGAATTTGAAACAGCTACAGCGAATAACAAATACCGTTTGGCATTTCTGTTAAATGTACCGGATAGCGAACGGCATCCAAAAATGGATCTGTTGATAAAGCAAGTGTCCGACACGATTATTTATGGAATATTCTCTTCGGCGTCCGAACTTTTAAGCGGCATTTATTCCGCTTTGATTTCCTTTCTCATTGAAAAAGGAGAATTACGCACCGAACCATTTGATAAAAGCGCCGATAATAAAGCAACATTATCGGATCTGTCGGATGAAAAAATAGAGTGGTTTGTTAATCGGGCAAGAGCAGAACGAAATTTTCCATTAACGGTCGATGAGGGGAAAGAAAAAATTCTCGCTCATCTGAACTTGTTAAACAATGGAAAGATAACTAATGCGGCAATTTTGCTGTTCGGGCGGCAGCCGCAACGTTTTTTCCTTCCATCGGAGGTGAAATGCGCTCACTTTCATGGGACGAGAGTCGAAAAGCCGATACCGTTTTATCAAGTCTATAAAGGAAACTTATTTGATTTGGTTGATCAGGCAGTCAATTTTGTATTATCAAAAATAGATTATGCCGTAGGGACGCGCAGTCGTAGCGCCGTAGCGCCGACAGCCTACGAAATTCCGCCGGAAGTGATTGAAGAAGCTATCGTAAACGCCATAGCTCACAGGGATTACGACAGTACGGCAAGTGTACAGGTTATGCTTTTTTCCGACCGGCTCGAAATCACGAATCCCGGACAGTTACCCTCCCAATTATCTATAGAAAAATTAAAAGAAGACCATGCATCTTACCCGAAAAATCCGTTACTTGCAGAAGTTTTGTACCTGGCTCATTACATTGAACGGATGGGAACCGGCATACAGGACATTACCAAGCATTGCTTGGAATACGGACTCCCTGAGCCGGAATTTAAGATGAGAGATGGTTTTGTTGCTATCATTCACAGAAAAAAAGGATTGGCATTTGAAAAAATTGATACGGATAATTTGGTTTGAGGGGGGGGGGGGCGGGGGGTGGGGGCGGGGCGGGGGGGGGGCGGGGGGGGGGGCGGGGGGGGCGGGGGGCGGCTGGGGGGGGGGGAGGGGGG
>JAIRLY010000022.1 GCA_031259075.1 Dysgonamonadaceae bacterium
GGTCTTTAAGAACTAAGAGTTAAGGGTTAGGAATGGAAAATAGAGAATAGAGAAAGGAAAGCCGGAGGCTTTCAATTTGAATAACCCCCAATGAAGCGAAGCGATTGGGGGACAAACAAAAAAACAATGACGCTTTCAACCCCGAAGTGGGTTGAATAATTAACAGAAAATATAATTACATTAAATTTTTATTAAACATGAAACAAAAATTGATTTTTTTAGCGCTGACGCTCTTCGTTTTGAGCGCAGCAAGTGCAAATGCACAAGTACGAATCGGCGGTACAACCGATCCACATTCCGCTGCAACGCTTGATTTGAATGCAGACAACGATGATGCACCGGTAAGTAATTCAGGAGGATTGTATTTGCCCCGTATTCCGCTCACTTCTACAAAACAGCAATTAAACGGCACAGATCCTTTAAACGGCGCTATGATTTGGAACACCAACAAAGACTTTTATTTAGGGAAAGGCGTTTATGTTTGGGGCGACACCGTTTGGGTGCCTATCCAACGGACACTTGTCGGCAACAGTACCTTGCAACCGATTACGACCGATCCATTTGTTACGATCCTTTCCAATCCTGCGCTGGGATTGGGCGTGACGTTCCATGTGCCTGCCGCATACAGCGACATGAGCAATACGGCGCGGTTTTCATGGGAAGTAGATGTAGTCGGAGGGGGTTATGATCCTGCACGTTCGGTTTCGGGGAGCAGACAGGAAGTATTGTTTGTCCCTTATGATAACACCGTACGAACCTATAAAGCTCGTGTAAAAGCACTGTCCAACAACGGAACTTCCGATTCGGATTGGTCGGCATGGGTAGAATCCGATCAGGGCAAGTATCAGGGTTGGTACCGGATCAACGGCGCTACCGGATATGATATTAATGCGACTACTTACAGTGATCCTGTCAATGGACGGGATGCCGATCGAACGCAACTGTCTCTGACCGGAAATGAATATACTGTAGAAACACTGGACAGAACAGGTACGCCTACTTATCAATGGAGCATTGTAAGGGATGAAACCGGACATGCGTCTTTGGGCACTGACCGAACAAGTGAGACAGTAGAACTAAAATTTAATAATTCTATCTTAAGCAAAATAGAGCTTGTAAATCATCCGGATGTTGCCGACACAATTGTTTTGCAGTGTAAGGTAACGGATAATCTTGCTACACATACGCTCCAAAGAAAAATTACGGTGGGCGACCGGGACGAATGTTCGCCTATTGCCGGTTTAGCGGACGCTGAAGGAAACCGGTATACGGTATCTAAATTCGGAGGCGTATGTTGGATGACTCAGAACTTGCGTTCTACTTACACCTTGCAAGGAAATCTAAAACAGGAAATATCCGAAGACAGAAACATAGACAACGATTACAACGCGATCTCTTATTATTATCCTTACGCCAATCAACTAACTTTTGAGGCTAATCCCGAATACGGTTTATTATACACTTGGGGCGCGGCCAATATCGGTACGGCAAGCACAGAGGCTGTAAATGCGTTTCCGAATAAATCTTCCGACCGTCAGGGGATTTGTCCGGACGGATGGGTAATCCCCAGCGATTACGATTGGAATCGACTGGAAGAAGAGATTGCAACTAATCCATCGCTTTATTCTACAGAAACAACACCATTTCTATGGGATGAAATGTATGAAGGTATGACCGGCTGGCGTCCGGACGAAGGAAATTTTACCCGACCTCGATGGGGACGAACAATGAAAAGTCCTACGAAGGTGGTTTCTCATGGAGGAGCAACAATAACATCCACTAATGGTGTAAGCAACACTGACGGCACGGGGTTCAACGCGCTGTTACTTGGCTACCTCGTTAATGGTATTGTTACTAGTTACAGCACGTACACGTACTTGTGGTCCGGTAGCGCTGGTAACGCTACTGTTGCGTGGCGTCGGAGTTTGCGCGATAGCAACTCCGGAGTACTTCACAATACTATCTCTAAGTCCTACCAGCTTAGCGTCAGGTGCAAGAAATAAACAGCGATAAGATATTTTCTGACAACTTCTTAAAACCTGAGTTTTGGTAAATAAACCGTTCGCGTATTGGCACGGGTTTTCTTATCCGAAACTCAGGTTATTACGGGGGCCAACATGGCAGGAAAGAGCGCTCAAGATGCAATTCTTTTTCACCTATCCGTTCGAAAATACAAACAAACTCATCAGACAATATATCCCTAAAAAAGCAAATTTCAATCAATCATTCAATAGCGCATATTTAATAACTCCGGTTTTGTTTAGGAAATACAACAACGACACTTTCAATACTCCTAATCCATAAACGACGCTGTTTTTCAAATTGATCGACGAGGCTTCTTTAAAATACTTCGTAGGACATGTTATTTCTGCAATTTCATATCCTTTGTTCGAGATCTGGGCGATTATTTCATTGTCGAATATAAAGTTATCGGAACATTTAGTGAAAGAAATGTTTTCCAAAACTTCTCCGGAATACGCTCTATAACCGGTATGATATTCCGTCAGCTTATTATTCATCAGAAAGTTCTGTATCAAAGTAAGTATTCGATTGGCTATGTATTTGTAAAGAGGCATTCCTCCTTTTAAAGCGCCTCTGCCCAATATGCGGGAAGCGAATACGACTTTATAAACTCCATTTGCGATTAAATAGATCATGGATGATAAAAGCAGCGGAGTATATTGATAATCCGGATGAAGCATGATGATAATGTCCGAGCCTATTTCAAGCGCTTTTTTATAACAGGTTTTCTGATTTCCTCCATATCCTTTGTTTTTATCGTGTTTGATTACATATTTAATCCCTAAGCGTTTTGCAACCTCCAAAGTATCGTCTTTACTGCAATCATCTACAAGGATAACATTATCCACCATGTCAAAGGGAATTTCGTGGTAGGTCTGCTCCAACGTTTTACCGGCATTATAAGCAGGGAGAACAACAGTAACTATTTTATTTTTAATCATTGAAGAAACATTTATTGAAATTTCTCAATTGCTTTCTTTCTGTCGAATTTCAGGAGATAAGTATCCGGTTTTTTCAAAGATATAACCGGAATAAATAATTCCGGATGATTTTGTATGGCCGGATATAAATACAAGTATGTGGAACTGTATCCCAGTTGTTCCAATACAACATAATCTACCTTCGATTGAATCAAATTTTTTATCAACGCTTCATTGTCCGTAGTCCAAAGATAGTTGCAAACAGGCGATTGACTGTACATGTAAAAAAGCGACGGTTTCCGCGAACAAACCACCGTATTTGCCGGTAATTGTTTATGAACAGCTTTCGCAATCGTGAAAAAATGCCGGTAATTAGACGGAACAGGCATCGTATTTTGCGCTCGTAATTGATTCAATCGGGGAAAGGAAAAGAAAGC
Source organism: Dysgonamonadaceae bacterium (assembly GCA_031259075.1). Classification (GTDB taxonomy): domain Bacteria; phylum Bacteroidota; class Bacteroidia; order Bacteroidales; family Azobacteroidaceae; genus Azobacteroides. Next base: position 3,380 of record JAIRLY010000022.1, read on the forward strand.
GAGCAAAATAAATAACCAAGGCGAAACAGTCTTCGCTATTTTTAATCTTCGAACGCTCCAACAACACAAAGTGTATATTCCTGCTATCAGACTGATTTCTAAAAACGGCAACAGAGCTGTTATATACCGGTTTTCACTGGGGGTACTGAAAAGAGAAATTACGCCGAAAGTGGCTAATGTATAAAAAAGTAATACATATTTATACTTGCCGAATTGCCACATCCCAATTCCGATAATGAAAACAAGAATAATCGCAATCAGCCACCCGCTCCAAGTAGTGGAGGAACTGTAATCTACTGAAAAATAAGGAAGAATAGAATTGGGAACCGCTTGGGTTAGCAACATCTTAAATGTGTCTAAAAAACGGGTGACAACTTCTCCGATGCTTAATGCGCCTTCTTCCGGACGCCACGGATTGGCTATAGCAACCATGTCCAGGTAGCGGCTCTGTCCCAAATTTTGTATTTTATTCCTCACTATCCAAGGAATCAAACAGACGACAAAGCCGCCCGCAAAAGCAAGCGTTTGTTTCCATCTTTTTGTAAACAGGAAAAATCCAATGATCGCCACAGCTAAAGCAATCCCTTGTGTTCGAATGTGATAACAGTAGGCAGTGGCAAGAATAGCGAAATAAAAGTACCGATCTTTCCAAAAAGGTTTTTCATCATTCATTTTGGAGAGAAAAAACAAACTGAGCGCCGAAAACAGAAAGAAAGATGTTTCACTCATCATTATCGTGGCAAAATGCAATACCCTGCTATTGAGCAGCGCGATGACAATCGCGACAAACGCCAACGAATCCGGTAATTTATTTTTTCTGATAAAGAAAAAGAGAAGCAACAGCGAAGTTAGTAAAAAAAGCCCATTCAAGATTTTTTGAAAGAAGAAACTATCGGTAAATATTCGTATTACGGACATTAGCAGTGGATAGCCGGGAGGAAATCCGTTTACAGGATTATAAGCTTCATTGGTAATGTCCGAATAACCATGTCCGCCGGCTATAGAGGTTGCCATCAAGTAATATTCGCAATTATCGCCATTTAAATCAAGCTTTGAATTAAAAATATAAGCAAAAACGATGATAAAAAGGATAATTGTACTTGCTATATAAACCCATAACCGATAAGATTTTTTAATAGAATTGTTTTTTATTTCCTTCATTATTATTAATACTAATAAATATATAATTATAAGTTTATTATTTAAGAAATACAAATATATATGAAATTTTTGAATTACACACAAACGCATAAAAATGTCTTGCAAAATTTATAAAGGAAAGATAACAATAAATTTATTATTAATTTAAGGAATGCAAAGATAACAATAAATTTATTATTAATTTTGCAAATTGTTAGTGGAGAATAGACGTGTATTTTTTCCGGCTACTTACAATTATAGTACTCGAATGACAGAAGAACTCCTTTCGGAATGGCCCGTAATCCAAAATTTGGGATTCGTTCTTTTCCTGTTTTGCTTTTTTATCAGTATGCAATTATTAGGAAAAGGAAGGCGGTTATTTTATTCTATGCTACATAGCTTGTTCCGAAAAAAAAGTCGACAAAGTATTTTTTTCGAACCGGTTGATAATGAAATGATAAGTAAACTGTTATTATCTTTTCAAACCATTATTCTTTCCTCTATTTTCATTTATTGTTCATTTTCTCACGCGTCAGACGTTCCTTTTGAAACTGTTGTGCAACTGTTTTGGCTTTTAGGAATTGCATCTGCTCTGATCATTGTCTTTTTTTTATACAAATTTTTATCCAATATCTTAATCGGAATTATTTTTTTTCAGAAAGAAAGCGTTCATTTATTTGCTTATAATATTTTCTCTATTATATCATTGAGTGGTTTGGTTTTATTTATTCCTACTTTGTTAATATTTTATGTAAAAGAAGCCTATTATTTTTGTTATTATTTTAATTTGATATATTTTTTCTTCGTCGAAATGTTGATTGTTTATAAGATTTATATGATATTTTTTCACGATAAACGACTTTTACTTTATTTTATTTTGTACCTTTGCGCCCAAGAAATAGTGTCTTTATATTTATCGTATAGAGCATTGGTTTATTTATTTATCAAGTTGCAAAAGAGTACTTTATGGCTTCAAATGTAAAGAAAATTCTTGTTTCCCAGCCTAAGCCGACGACCGAAAAGTCTCCCTATTACGATATAGCGGATAAATATGGCGTTCAGATTGATTTTAGGCCTTTTATAAAAATAGATCCTGTTAATGCAAAAGATTTTCGTACTCAAAAAGTTAATATTTTAGAACATACAGCTGTCATTTTTACCGCTAAGACTGCGATTGATCACTTTTTCTTCTTATGTGAAGAATTAAGAATCCAAATTCCCGAAACAATGAAATACTTTTGCGTCACAGAAGCGATTGCTGTTTATTTACAAAAATATATCATATATCGTAAACGTAAAATATTTTTTCCGGCTTCCGGTAAAATGGAAGATTTGATTATTCCTGTCGGTAAGCACAGTAAAGAAAATTTTTTGGTGCCCGTATCAGACGTGCACAGAGAAGATTTACTGCTTTTGTTGGATGAAAAAAAGATTAATTATACAAAAGCCGTTATGTACCGGACTGTCAGTAACGATTTTAGAGAAGACGAAAAATTCGATTACGATGTATTATTGTTTTTCTCACCGGCGGGAATATCTTCGTTATTAAAAAATTTTCCAAACTTCGAACAGAAAGAGATTGCTATTGGAACCTTTGGTCCGACAACAGCCAAAGCGGTTAAAGATGCAGGCTTGCGTTTGGATATTGAAGCCCCTACTCCCGAACTCCCTTCCATGACTGCGGCTTTGGAAAATTATCTTAAGTCTTTGCCTAAAAGCAGTAAGAAATAACTAAAAAGTCTTATTTATTGAACTTCAGGCCTACTTTCTCGAAAAACGAACGGATTTCCGCACAAAAGGAAATCGACTTTTTATTTAATGAAGGCGATTCTTTCACGATATCTCCTTTGCACATCGTTTATAAAGAGAAAAAAACAGTTTCCGAAGTTCCTGTTTCTATTTTAGTCGGCATTCCTAAAAAACGGTTTAAAAGAGCGGTTAAACGAAACCGCATTAAAAGATTGATAAAAGAAGCGTACCGTTTAAACAAACATGAACTTTGGAATTTTCTTCGTGCAGAAGAAAAAGGATTATTGATCGCTTTTGTCTATATCGAAAATAAACAGTTGGAGTATAGTAAAATAGAATCTGCTGTGGTGAAAGTTTTAAATGAATTAGAAAGTAAAATGCAATGAAAGCGAAAATAAGACAGGTAATAATTTTTATCGCATTAATTCCTGTTTATTTCTATCGGTATTGCATTTCTCCTTTCATTCCTGCTTCTTGCCGGTACACTCCCACCTGTTCGGAATATGCTTTACAGGCTATAAAGAAATACGGGCCTTTCAAAGGAGGCTGGTTAGCCATGAAAAGAATCGGACGATGCCATCCCTGGGGCGGTCATGGATACGATCCGTTGCCTTAAATGCGGCAATCCAAAGTGTTATATCGGGGCAACTTTTGATGTGGTTGCCCTGAAATTATATTGCGTTTTATTGTAAAGCGCTTTTTTAATGTTACCTTTGCAATCGAAATGATGATTTATTTTTCACTTAATTCACTTTTTAAATGTCTACAATGAATTTCGTAGAAGAACTGAAATGGCGAGGTATGATTCATGATATGATGCCCGGAACAGAGGAACAACTTCAAAAAGGAATGACTTCGGCTTATGTAGGAATTGATCCGACTGCCGATTCGCTGCATATCGGCCATTTAGTGAGCGTTATGATGTTGAAACATTTTCAGCGGGCGGGTCATCGTCCCATTGCTTTAATCGGCGGCGCTACCGGTATGATTGGCGACCCTTCCATGAAATCGCAGGAACGCAATTTACTGGATGAAGAAACATTGCAAAGGAATCAAGAAAGCATCAAGAATCAACTGGCTAAGTTTCTTGATTTTGATTCCGACCAACCCAATGCAGCGGTCTTAGTCAATAATTACGATTGGATGAGGAATTATTCTTTTCTTCATTTCATCCGCGATATCGGCAAGCACATTACGGTTAATTACATGATGTCGAAAGATTCCGTAAAAAAACGTCTAAGTTCCGAAGCCGGCGCAGGCATGTCTTTTACAGAGTTTTCATATCAGTTGCTTCAAGGATACGATTATCTTTTCTTATATGAAAATTATAATTGCCGGTTACAAATGGGCGGCTCCGACCAATGGGGAAATATTACGACCGGAACGGAACTTATTCGTAAAAAAGTGAATGGAGAAGCATTCGCTTTGACTTGTCCGTTGATCACCAAAGCAGATGGCGGAAAATTCGGCAAAACCGAATCAGGCAATGTCTGGTTGGACAAACGCTATACTTCACCCTATCGGTTTTATCAGTTCTGGTTGAATGTCAGCGACGAAGATGCTAAAAAATATATCAAAATTTTCACTGCCTTAGATAAAGAAGAAATTGAAGAATTGATAGCTGAACAAGACGCAACGCCTCATCTTCGTCCTTTACAAAAACGTTTGGCAAAGGAAGTTACGATAATGGCTCATTCGCAGGAAGATTATGATTCAGCAGCAGAAGCTTCTACTATTCTTTTTGGAAATTCCACTTCCGATTCTTTGAGGAGATTAGATGAAGCTACTCTATTAGATATTTTCGCAGGTGTTCCGCAATACGAAATTTCCCGAAACGAATTAGCGGGAGGCGTTAAAGCGATAGATCTATTGACGGAAAAAGCCGCTGTTTTTCCATCCAAAGGCGAAATGCGGAAATTGGTTCAAAGCGGTGGCGTAAGCGTCAATAAAGAGAAGTTACCGGCATTTGATACGCTTATTGATTTTTCTTATCTATTGGGAAAAAAATATATTCTGGTGCAAAAAGGGAAAAAAAATTACTTTTTACTGATTGCTTCGTGAGAATCAAAGAGTTGCAAAAGTCTTTGATAAACGGGGGAGATCTGTCTGTAATCTTTAAAAAAGGACAAGCAAAATTTCATGTAAAATTCACAATAATTTTTTGATTGTTTAATAAAAAAGCCGTATCTTTGCATCACTTTTTCAAAAAAAATAAATTTTACGATTGTCCCATGGTGTAGTGGTAGCACATCTGATTTTGGTTCAGCCAGCCTAAGTTCGAATCTTGGTGGGACAACAATAAATTTCGTTAAGCGCCTGATAATCAGCAATGAGAGTCCGGCGTTTTTTCTTTGGGGTAAGAATAAATCCGTTTATAAAATGAGATGTTCAAAATTTAACTTCTATTTCTACTTCATTACTTCCTGTCGTCCAATCCGGCCCTTCTCGTATAAGCCGAATGGCTTCTTCGTCTGCCGTCGGACATAAAGATTGTTTTACATTCATTCCAAAAGGGCGACCGTTTTCATTCACGTAAAAAGAAAGAATCACATTGCCTTTGACGTTTTTACAATCGCTATCGGCAGGAATAACCACATTCCTTTTCAAATATATCTCATAATCATAATTTCCTATAACAGGTTCGGGAGCTATGGGTGATTGTGTTTTTTGTAAATCGGAAATATCCGGCGCGGTTTTGTCTGTTTGGGATTCGTTTTCAGCTTTCGCAATTAATTGAAGTTCTTGAAAATCAATGGAATTAATTGTAAGATCTGTTCTATTAGTATCTTCTTTTGACAAGTATTGTTCCGCAATTGAATTTTTATCAATAAATGTTTCATTCGGTTCAGGAATAAATTCCGGTAATTGATCTGTTTCTTTTGGAGAGGAAAAACCCATTTTTCCGGTATTTTCATTTGCTGTTACCGGAATGTCCTCTTTCGGCGGAACTTGCAAATTAATTTCAGGCTCTTTGCTTCGTACTACTATATATTCGTCCGAAAGATACTGAGTATCTTTTAGAAAGAGATAACTTCCAAGTATAATTATCAGGAGAAGACATGCCACAATACCCCAATTTCGAAGATCGTTATTTTTAGAATGTGTCCGTTGAGAAATTTGCTTTTGCAACTCTTCAATCTCACAGATATGGTCTCCTTTTATTTTGTCGTATCCGTCTAAAGCATCGGCTAATAGCATATCTTGCATTGCTCTCCGTTCGAGACGATTAATATCCCTTCCTTTTCGGCGTCCTTGTATGTAATCTCGCAAACTCATGAATTATTCTTTATTCATACCAATTTTCAAATTGTATTTTCCTTCCCGAATATAACTTTTGACTTGTTCCAAATTATATCTTGTGCTATTTACAATATCGGCGTACGACATCTCTTCCTCGAAAAAGCGGATAATAGCAATACGCTGTTGCACGGGAAGTTTCTTTAAACAGAGTCTTAAAGCTTCTTTTTGCTCTCCCTCGTTTTCATCGTAATTATTTAATAGATATAAAATTCTTTCGTCTTCTATGTTCATATTCTGATTTGGATTTTCAATCCACTCGCGGCCTTCTTCCTGCAATAGTTGAATGCAATAGTTTTTCATTACGCCGTAAATCCACATTCGGAAATTATCTATTTCATAATGAGATATTTCGAAAAGCAAATCTTCAAAAAGCTGTCTGACGGCGTCTCTCGCTTTATCTGCATTTTGCAAATATTTCAGACATACACCATACAATAAGGGAATATATCTATTATATAAATTCCCAAAATATTCGGTAATACCCGAAATCTTATACAAGTGTAAGATTTCTTCGTCCGCCAATTTTGATGTGTTCTTCAGTTTAAACACAAAGAAATTTTTTTTACAAAAATATATAAAATATTTAAACTACTACTATAATTTGAACTATTTTTAAAGATTTTTACTAACTTTTTTTCATAAACTGAAAATTTATCTTTAACATCCGGTGAAATGCACCGGATGATTGTTGTTCTATTCTAAATAAATTGTTACTTTTGTATAAAAATCAAATGTACAATGCTGAATAAAATAATTTCTGAAAGCAATATACAGAAAGTAAAAAAATTGATTGATAAATCGGATAAGATTGTCATTGTTACGCATATTTCACCGGATGGAGACGCTATCGGTTCTTCTTTAGCGTTGTATCAATTTTTTCTTCAAATAGGGAAGTCGGTTAACGTATTAGTTCCTAATAATTTTCCGGGATTTTTAAAATGGTTAAAAGGAGCAAAAGAAATTGTAGTAGGGGAATGGAAAGAAAATCTTACCAAAGACTTAATCGGCGATGCCGATTTGATTTTTTGTTTAGATTTCAATATTTTGAAAAGAATCGAACAGTTAGGCCCTTTGATAAGACAGGCTTCGGCAAAGAAAGTTATGATAGACCACCATCTTGATCCGGATAATTTTTGCGACGTTGTTATATCTCATCCGGAAGTATCTTCGACGAGTGAGTTGATATTTCGGTTTATTTGCCGAATGGGAATGTTTGAATATATAGACAAAAATTGCGCCGAATGTATCTATATGGGGATGATGACCGATACAGGCGCTTTTACTTATAATTCCAATTCGCCTCAAATCTATTATATTATCAGTGAGTTGCTTGAAAAAGAAATTGATAAAGACGCCATTTATAATAAGGTATATAATGATTATTCGGAATGTCGTATTCGCTTGCAGGGATATGTTTTATATGAGAAGATGAAGATTTTTAAGGAATATAAAACTTCGCTCATAGCGCTTTCTTATGAAGAACAAAAAAGATTCTATGGAAAAAGAGGAGATACGGAAGGTTTTGTTAATATTCCTTTAAGCATAGGCAGTATTATATTTTCGGTTTTTATTCGGGAAGAAGAGAATAAGATAAAAATCTCGTTTCGTTCGAAAGGAAAATTTCCGACCAATCAGTTTGCTGCTGAAGTATTCGACGGAGGCGGTCACCTGAATGCCTCAGGAGGAGAATTTTACGGCACATTGGAAGAAGCGGTTACTTTATTTGAAGAAGCATTGCCGAAATATGCAGATATATTGGCAAATTGCTGAGGTTTATACCCTGTAGATAGCCTTTTTGCTTAACAGTGTGATTTTCAAAACACCTAATCCTATTAAGACATAACATCTTGTCTCGCCGAAACAACTTTTTTCGCTGCTTTACAAAATAAAAAAAGAATTATCTGTACGAATATAATCGCAGCGCCCGACGGCACATTCAGATAATAGGAAATAAACAAACCGGAAAAGCATCCTGCAAATCCAATACCAATGGAATAAAGAATGATATTTTTAAACTTGAATGTGAATAAATTGGCCGTCGTTTGAGGAATAGTCATCAAAGACGTCAAAAGCATGATTCCAATCAGGCGGATGCTCGAAACAATACAAATGGCAACGGCGATCATCATACATTGTTCTATCAATGAAACTTTTAGACCTTTGGTTTGTGCAAACTCCCGGTCGAAAGCAATATAAAGAATCGGTTTGAAAAAACAGATAAAAAGGACTGTCATTAAAGCGGCAAAACCTCCTACAAACACAATGTCGGTATTTGTAACCGTTAGTATATTTCCGAATAAATAGGCTGTCAGGTTAGGAGTGTAACCGGGCGTCAGGAAGGTGCAGATCACTCCCACCGCCATTCCTAACGCCCAAAAGGCGGCAATGGCCGAGTCTTCACGAATATCCTGTTTTTTTGATAACCATTCTATTCCGAAAGCGGACGCAATGGAAAATAATAAGGCGGAAAGTATTGGATTGACGCCCAAGTAAAATCCTAATCCTAATCCTCCAAACGATGCATGTGTAATTCCGCCGCTGATAAAAACTAATCTCCGAACAACAATGTAACTTCCTACGATTCCACATGCGATGCAGGTGAATAAACTGCCCAGCAGCGCGTTTTGGAAAAAGGTGTATTGAAAGATCTCCATGAAAATTATGAATGGTGAATTATTTTAAGAGATTCTTTCATACAGTTGGGGAGTTCAATTCCCCGTAGTTGAAGACTGTGAATCCAACCGGGAATATCTGTTTTCCACAAGGTATGGAAAATTTCTGTAAATAGCGCAATTTCTTCATCATTGTAGGAATTGGAAGAACGATTTTTGAAAATATCCAATTCATCATCATCGTAATATTCAACAATGTCTTGCGTCTTTTTTAAGATGCGGTTTTTTTGACAAATTTTATGTTTACCGCAACATCCTTCAGAATCTTCCTGTGAAAAAGGGTCATGGATATTCTCCGTGTCTGACGCAAAAAGATTTTTTAGTTTCATTTTTCCTCCGTAATAATAAATCCGGCAGATGATAGATCTTTCCAATAGTTTGGATAAGATTTTGCGACCACCTGCGGATGGTTTATTCTGATTTCTTTCGTTTTTAAACAAGCCGGAGCAAAAGCCATTGCCATGCGATGGTCTTCATAAGTAGAAATAACGGGATTTTTTTCCGCAACACATCTTTCGCCTGTCCATTCCATAAGATTACCGGATTTATCGTTTATTACATAGCCTAATTTTCGCATTTCCGTTTGCAATGCGAGTATACGGTCGGTCTCTTTTATTCGTAAACTTTGTAACCCGGAAAACCGGAAGGGAATGTTTAATAAACAGCAAGTTACGATAACCGTTTGGGCTAAATCCGGCTCATGAATAAAATTGTGCGTCAAGGGAGAACGACTCAAATCTGCATCGGCAACTTTACTTAAAACAACTCCTTTGTCTGTAAAGACTGTTCGAATGCCGAATGGAACGAATAAGTTTTGTCCTTCGGCGTCGCCTTGCATACTGTTTTTTTCCAATCCGGACAAATCTACGGAAGAATTTTCTCCGGCGAGTGCCGTTATTTCATACCAATAGGATGCGGCAGACCAATCGCTTTCCACCGAGAAAGGATTCGCCCGATAAGATTGCGGTTGAATTTGAATCGTTCGTTTTTTCCATATCGTTTGAATTTCAAACGCTTCCATCAAACGAAGCGTCATTTGGATGTAAGGTTTGGAGATAATATTTCCTTTCAAATGCAATTTCAGTCCATCTCTTAAACAGGGGGCAATCATCATTAAAGCTGAAATATATTGAGAACTGACTTCTCCGTTCAAAGAAACAGAACCGCCGGTCAATGATTTCCCTCGGATGGATAAAGGAGGAAATCCTTCTTTTTCCAGGTAATTTATTTCGGCGCCCAATTCACGCAAAGCATCTACCAGAATACGGACAGGACGGTTTTTCATCCGTTCCGTGCCGGTGATTGTCCACTCTCCTTCCCGCTGAGACAAATACGCTGTTAAGAAACGCATAGAAGTTCCTGCCGCTTCGATATCAAAATCCGGACCGGAAGACGTTAGCGCTTTCAAAAGAACTTTCGTATCGTCGCTGTCCGAAAGATTTCCGACCGGATAAAGGCTTTTGCTTAAGGCGTTTAAAATTAAAACTCTATTACTGATGCTTTTAGAAGCCGGAAGCAGAATAGAGGCATGAATATAAGGAGATGTTTGTATTTTATAAATCATTTTGTTTCGTAAAGAAAGTACAAAAATACACGAAAAATTTCAATTGCATGTACCTTTTTTTAAAATAACGAGGGTGGAGAATTTCCACCCTTACTTGTTATGGCCATAGTTACACGATAGCCCTTCTATTAGACAAGGGCTACTGCCAACAATGCATTGTAATGGTCAATCTTTCTTGCAACGCACGCTACGCAAGACAAGTTTAGAGCCGTTGTCGCGGTCCACTTGGGTGCCAGAGGACGCGAGGGTTCTTCTCCATGCTGCGGTTACATTGCAGGAACTGCTCGACCAGAAGAAAGCGTTCGAGCCGTAAAGATCGGCCGAACCACTGGTTAGGTAGCCCACGAGTGAAGCGTCGAAGCCTCCTTCAATGCGAGTTTTACTCGTACCGTTCGTGTATCCGTTAACCGCTGTGGTACTTTTCATTTGGCGACCCCAGCAAGTATTATCCGAAGAGCTTGAAGCCGGACGCCAACCCGTTGTACCGCCATAATCATAACTGCTTGCATTTGTATAAGCGGTTGTTTGACTTGAATAATTACCGGGATTGGTTGCTATCTCTTTTTCCAATTCATTCCATTCCCTATCACTCGGCAGGTGCCAACCGGTTGGGCAGATGCCCTGAATACCCTCCGAATTGCCGGCTTTGGACTGACCTTCTCCTTCATTATCATTTATGCCTGTTCGATCGGTAGCCGCCGCCCATGTATAAAGCAATCCATATTCCGGGTGGCTATCTAATATATCATCGGCAGTACCTGCCGCTACACTTGCGTTTTGTCCCGGATACCAGTAATATTTTAATGACGTATCCGTCCCGGGATCGCCGTTTTCAGTCAAGTTTGTCCCTAAAGAAGTCTTCGTGGATCGTAAGTTCTGCGTCATCCAACAACCGGCAGTTCCGAATAGGGCGGCTGCATAAGAATTCATTTCATAATCTTCTATGGTGTTTGGACAATCTACTATCGTAACCACACAGTCTTGAGTTATGCCATTGGCCGTAGCC
>JAIRLY010000072.1 GCA_031259075.1 Dysgonamonadaceae bacterium
TAAATAAACTGCCTGAGACAAAAATAAAAGCGGAATATAAAACGCAGATGAAAGATGGAAAGCATTTTATCAGCATAGATCTGAAAAATACAGGAAAAAGCCTATCGTTTTTCACACAAGTCAAATGGCTTGACAGCGAGGGGAAACCGGTACGCCCGTCGTTTTACACGGATAATTTCGTAAATTTACTGCCGGAAGAAACGTATAAAATCACTATAGAAACAAATAGAAGACACTTACAAAAGGGTAAATCATACTTTTTAGTAATAAAGGGCTTCAATACAAAGGAACAAAAATTCAAGATACAATTATAATCATGAAAAAGAAGGAAATCATTTCAGTCATTTTTTTATTAATCAGTGTAATTACTTATGCTGAAATTAAACTGCCTGCAATATTCGGCGAAAATATGCTTTTGCAGCAGCAAGCCGAAGTCGCGGTCTGGGGTTGGGCTTCTCCAAAATCCACAGTAAGTGTAAAAGGTTCATGGAATAATAAAACATTCAAAACCCAAAGTAACGAAAACGGCGAATGGAAACTGAAAATCAGTACGCCCAAAGCAGGATTTATACCTTACACACTCACCATTTCGGACGGGAAAGCCCTTGTTTTGAAAAATGTGCTGATAGGTGAAGTGTGGATATGTTCCGGTCAATCGAACATGGAAATGCCCATGAAAGGCTACAAAAACCAACCAATTGAAAACGGTGCGGAAGATATTTTAAATTCCGAAAATCGTAATATACGCTTTTTTACCGTGAAACGTCAAGCCCAAACGACTCCACAGGACAACACCGAAGGCGCTTGGCTGGAAGCAAACGCTGAAACTACGGCAAATTTTAGCGCTACGGCATATTATTTCGGACGTAAACTTTTCAACAGTCTTAATGTGCCGGTTGGGTTAATCAGTACAAATAAAGGCGGCTCGCGTATCGAAACGTGGATGACGCCCGAATCGTTGAAAGATTTTCCCGATACAAAAATTCCGGCGAAAGATGACGTCCTTTCCACAAACAACATGCCGACCGGATTGTACAATGCCATGATACACCCCATTGTTGGATATGGTATTCGTGGGGCAATATGGTATCAGGGTGAAGCCAATGCCTCGAATCCATCGGAATATGAAAAACTTTTTGCCAGTATGGTAACAGAATGGCGCCGGATTTGGGAAATGGGCGACTTCCCGTTTTATTTTGTACAAATTGCACCTTATAACTACGAAAATCTCAATTCCGCGTTTCAGCGCGAAGCGCAACAGCATTGCCAAGCTGTGAAAAATACAGGCATGGCGGTTGTTCTCGATGCAGATAGTCCCTGTTGTATTCACCCGCCCAAAAAGCGCGATGCAGGCGAAAGGCTCGCTTTGTGGGCCTTGGCAAAAAATTACGGCAAAAAGATTGAATACAAAAGTCCGGAACCCGTAAAAATTGACTTCTTGGATTACTTGACCATCATTACTTTCGATATTGACAACAATACCGGTCTGACATCGTGGGGTAAAGAAATCAAAGGTTTTGAGGTCGCAGGAGAAAACAGGAAATTCTATCCTGCAAAAAATGAAATCGAAGGAAATAAAATTTTTGTTATGTCCCCACAAGTACCTAAACCGATAGTGGTCCGTTATGCTTTTAAAAACACCTCACAGGCAGAACTTTTTTCTGTTAGCAGTAACTTACCGGTTTCTTCGTTCAGAACAGACGATTGGTAATAAAAACAGGAAGAAGTACAGTCTAAAAATAAGTAAAGACGAGGAGAACTAAAGCGAAATATTAGCAATATAACAACAAATAATCTTTTAACAAAAAGGAGGCTGTCCCTGTTTTTTCGGACGGCCTCCTTTTCTTTTTTCAAATCATTTCAAATCATTCAAAATGAAACGATTCATTTCAACGAAGCTCTTCCTCGCATTGCAGAAAGCTTCACAAAAGAACATTGAGATCGACGTTCAAGTACTGGAAAACAGTTATGACGAATTTGTAAACCGGCTGTTTAAGGTATGAAAAAGATAGAAGACATACTGGAAGAATTACAGAAGCTCATCATTTCCCGCTTCGACGGCATAGAGAAGATTCCATTGAACAGAACTTAATGGCGTTAGTGCTGACCAAGGAACGGCTGAATGAGTTTATCAAGACCGGCGAAGTGAAAGAACAGTCGGATATTTACGAAGAGTTTGACATATCGCAATCCGTCATCGACAGTTTACTGAAACGGGAACAGGACGATGAAGGCAAATTTCATATCCGCTGGGGAAGTCAGCGGGTAAGTTGAAAAATAACCGAAAAAGGTTCTATCCGTTTAGCATCTGTTCGGTCAATTCTTTTTCTCCGGACAGTTCTTGATGCCATGTGGAGATTAATTCACTGAAAAAAGCCATTTTCGAGAAAAAGAAATTCATGTCGGTCAGCATCTCTTTTTCTTCGTCGCAGAAGATATTTAACGCCTGTTTTTTATCCATCCGTGCAAGCAGGGCTTCATTGACCGTCTTCTGCCAGCCGGGGAAGAAACAAGCGTAATTATCCAGCCATTCGAGGACTTCAACCCGGTTGCCCAAAACCTCTAACAGAGCTTTCATTCTCTCGGTTTCCGCTTCGTCCGGTTTGTTGAGGACAAAAGGGGCGGATGTTTCTTTTTGTTTTTCCATTGTTTGACGGGTGTTAAACAGCAGGCACAAAAAAACGGTGTGCCTTTCCCGCTGCTTAAACCTTATCTCAAGATAGATTTGTACATCCATTGTAGAGTATACACGGGGGTACACACCGCTGTGAAGCGGTTACAATGAATGATAATCTTTCTAAAATCAATTAAAAAACCATCTATCCTGATAGCAATAAAGTTTAAGCGACGCAAAGATACGGGATTATTTTGGTTTTTATGCAAAGTTTCCTGTAAGCGATCTGTTATGACAAAAAAAGTTTGTACTTTTGTAACCGGATAAACCGGTCAATTTTCTTATTGTTATGCAAACCTATCAAATAGAAGCAGATGTTTCAGATAAAGGGGTAATTAATTTACCTTCCATGCCTCATTTGTACAATAAAAAAGTGAAGTTGATAATCATTCCGACAGAAGATGGTATAACGGAATCGGAACTGCGTAAACGCGCAATGGAACGGCTACTGAAAAGGCAGGAGGCAATACCGTTCAGTCATTGGTCGGACGATGAATTAGACAGTATGCGATATGAATGTTTGAATGAAAAGCAGGGATGAAAAAAGTATTGTTAGATACAAACGTCATTCTTGATTTCGCGCTGAAACGGGAACCGTTTTATGAAAATGCCCGGACGATTTTTTGCGAAATAGCCAAAGGAAATTTGGAGGGATACATTACAGCATCCATGGTTACCGATATTTTTTATTTGTTACGAAAAACAAACGGAAAAAAGTTTGCGAAAGATACTCTTGCTGATTTGTTTGTAATAATAGATGTACTGACTGTTTACAGGGAAGACGTTTATATTGCTCAACATTCAGGGTGGGATGATTTTGAAGACGCCCTTCAAACGCAAGTCGCCATACACAGTAATATGGATGCCATTGTTACCAGAAACATCAAAGATTACAAAAAGGTGCAACATCTGGATATTCTCCAACCTGCGGATTTGATTCTGTATTCGGGGAAATAATATTTACATTTACGACACGGCTAATTAAAGAACAGCACAAAACAAACGGCGAGCAACTTTTAAAAAATTGTCCGCCGCTTTCCTTACAGCCCGATTCTTTTTTTTTCGGAAAAAGATTTTTCTCTTTTTGCTCCGGAACAGTTCCGAATTTTTCATTCGCTATTTTCACAATATCGGGAGCTAAAGCATAATTGGGCACATAGTCCAAATTATCGCTATACGCTTTTCCAGTGCAAACGCCTCGCCTTTTGGTATTCTATACGGTAAAGTTTGCACAAGCAAACCATTGTCGTCAATTACAGAAATTTTGTCAAAATCAAACAAAAAATATTTTCCATCGGAGTAATCGAAATCCATTGCATAACAAGGTAAATCAATCGTTTTCTCAATAGAATTTGTACCTTGTGAATACAAATCTATGGTTTGCGTTTCTCGATTTAATAACGCAACATTGTTATTGCTGACTTTACTGACAGCAGAAACAGATTGCATTGCAGTACTTTCAAGAGAATACAGCAAATTTGCATTTTTTACGGCAGTTTACGCACTCAATCGTATATTAGCGGAAAGCATCAAAAAGATGCACATCGCCCAAGCGTAGAGTCGTTTTTTCATCTATAAAATCTCCTATTTTTTAATGATTGTAATTTCATTTAGCCCGTAAATAAAATAGCGTGGAAACAACCTGTCTGATACTCAGGTTTCCACGCCTATCACTCTGACAAGCTGCTCCACGCCGAACACACGGCATTTCGCATACTTATTCTTGAGTGATAACCCATTGGGAGTTACATTTTGTGGAAAACGATGGTCAAGAATAGCCGCAGATCGCTATTTTATATGTATTTAAGTTACAAAAAAAATTCCCTGTTTATAAATTCAGTGTAAAAGTACAAAAATTATTTGGATATATCAGCAAAAATATTATATGATGAATTTCAGTGACTATTGAGAATTTAATTATTTACTAACTGTAAATTATTCATGTTTCCTTCTGGCAACAAAAACACGTGGTAAAATACTTTTAGATAGACTTTTGCTTTGTGTGTTTTCTTTGAGGAGAATTGCGAAATGCCCTGAATCACGCTATGCCCCATATCGGCGACCAATTGTTTGCCGGCGTTGTTTGAAAGCGAAATACTTGTTCCCTGACTCATCGGAATATACTTGAAAGCCATTTGAAACGACTTTTCCATAAGCGCCATTTGCTCATCGACGGTGTTTTTGCGATTTTCGGTTTCGTTCATCCGTGCCTGTAATTCCTCGATTTGCTTTTTCAGTTCCTCTTTTTCAGGGTCGCTTTTCGGCGTTTCATA
>JAIRLY010000134.1 GCA_031259075.1 Dysgonamonadaceae bacterium
TGTTTTTCATTGTAATAATAAATTTAGCGTTTATTTAGTGATCATTAATCCCATTCCTAATCCGACCGGCAATAATTGTTTCATCATAACTGATGTGATGATATTTGATTTTGTGCAAAGGTACACGAAATTTTTCAATCACACACAGACGAATAAAAATGTATGCAAAATTTATAGAAGAAAGATTTATTTTTCCGATCTATACTTGTTTTGTCCTGCCTTTCAGGCAGCGGTTTAGCGGAGTCTGTCCGTTCCGCAGGTCGTTGATCTGCGGTTATGAAAATCAAGTCCTTTCAGGACGTCCCCTATTCTCCAAAACGGAAGGCACCTTTCTTCGGGGCATGAGAGGTGACCCACTAAGAACTAAGAGTTAAAAACTAAAAGTTAAGAACGGAAGCGCCTTTCTCGCCGCGAAGAATCCCATAGCCCTCAGGTTAAGGCTGAAAAAGCCTTTCGTGCTTTCGCCCTTTCGCCCTTTCGCCCTTTCGTGCTTTTAATTACAGAAATGTTAATTTTTTGATGCGGTTGTCTGGGTTCTTTTTTATTCGTTTGTGTGTAATGTCGAAAATTTCATGTACCTTTGCATGTTGCAAAACATAAAAAAGAGATAATCGAATGTAAAAACAATATTAAACAGTTAAAAAAAAATGGCAAAATTAGATTTAAGCAAGTATGGCATTTCAGGCAATTACGAAATTATTCATAATCCTACTTACCAACAGCTTTTTGTAGCTGAAACAGATCCGAAAAACGAAGGTTTTGAAAGAGGGGTTGAAACAAATACGGGAGCGGTATCTGTTGATACAGGCATTTTCACCGGTCGTTCCCCAAAAGATAAATATTTTGTAAAGGATGCGATCACTGAAAAAAACATGTGGTGGGACGGTGTGATCAACCGCCCGATCAACACCGATGTGTGGGATTATTGTAAAGGACTTGTTACCGAAAGATTAAGTTCGGTAAAAAAACTATATGTAGTGGACTGTTTCTGCGGAACAAACGAAGACACGCGTATGAAAGTCCGTTTTATTATGGAAGTCGCCTGGCAAGCTCACTTTGTAACCAATATGTTTATCCGTCCCTCTTTGTATGATTTAGCTAATTTTGGAGAACCGGATTTCGTAGTAATGAACGGCTCAAAAGTAACAAACCCGAAATGGAAAGAACAGGGATTGAACTCCGATGTGTTTGTGCTTTTCAATCTTTCGCAAAAAACAGCTGTGATTGGCGGAACTTGGTACGGCGGTGAAATGAAAAAAGGTATTTTCTCTCTGATGAATTTCTACCTGCCGTTAAAAGGCATTGCATCCATGCACTGCTCGGCAAACGTAGGCGAAAAAGGAGACGTAGCTATATTTTTCGGACTTTCCGGAACCGGAAAAACAACCCTGTCGGCTGACCCGAAACGTTTTTTGATTGGCGACGATGAACATGGTTGGGATGATAAAGGCGTTTTTAACTACGAAGGTGGTTGTTACGCAAAAGTAGTAGATCTAAGTGAAGAAAACGAACCGGATATTTGGAGAGCCATTCGCCGCGATGCTCTTTTGGAAAATGTAACTGTAGAAACAGACGGAACGCCAAATTATGCAAAAGCTGCTTCCAAAACGGAAAACACTCGCGTTTCTTATCCGATTTATTTCATCAATAAGATCGTTCTTCCTTCGCGGGCCGGACACGCATCTAAAATCATTTATTTGAGCGCCGACGCATTCGGAGTACTTCCCCCGGTTTCTATCCTGGACGAAAATTCTGCCCAATATCACTTCTTGTGCGGTTATACATCCAAGTTGGCCGGAACGGAACGCGGTATTACCGAACCGGTGCCATCGTTCTCCCCTGCATTCGGCGAAGCATTCTTGACTTTACATCCTACGACTTACGCCAAAGTGTTGGCAGATAAGATGAAAGAACATAATGCAACAGCTTATTTGGTTAATACCGGTTGGAATGGTACAGGAAAACGCATTTCTATCAAAGATACCCGCGCCATCATCGACGCTATCATCGACGGTTCTATCCTGAAAGCAGAAAAAATTTATATTCCTGTTTTGAATCTCTACGTTCCAAAAGCATTGAATAATGTATCTCAAGGCATTCTCGATCCTCGCGATACTTATGCCAATGTTTCCGAGTGGGAAACAAAAGCCAAATCGCTGGCTGCCAAGTATATTAAAAACTTCGAACAATATACGGATACGGAAGCCGGAAAAGCATTGATCGCTTCCGGACCACAATTATAATTACTTTGTCATATTTATTTTGTAGTTGTAATCTAAGATTGCAACTACATTTTTTTTATCACTTCTTATCTAAAATGTGTTTTATAACATGCTACTTTTAAGGAGTAGTTAATCTGCTTTAAAACGTCATAATAATATACACAAAAAAATATTTAATTGATACAAAATATGGATATTGAAAATCAATTAATAGTCAAATATTTAAAGCAACAACTTACAGAAGAAGAAAGCGAATTAGTCGCAGAATGGATTAAAAACGACAAATCCAATCAAGATTTTCTTTTCAGTTTGGAAGAATTGTATTGGGCCAATCAGATAGAAGAAATGCAACGATTAGCCGATACCAATCAAGAATGGAAAAAGTTGGAATATCAAATTTTACATGATCAAGAAAACCGGAAGAAAATTTCCCGTTTAGCTGCAATACTCAAATATGCCGCGATTATAATTGCGGCAATTTCTCTCCCTTTTACGGCTCATCAGACGGGTTTTTTCAACAAAACAGAAAAACACCTCCCCCAAAGTTTTATAACAGTCGTTACAGGGAAAGGCGAACGTTCTCAATTGATACTTCCCGATGGAACAAAAGTCTGGGTGAATGCCTGTTCTTCATTGAAATATAATACCGATTTATCGTCCGACCGCCAACTACAATTAACGGGAGAAGCCTATTTTGAAGTCGTCGAAGATCAACACCGGCCATTTATTGTTTCTACGCCTCTACTCGACGTCAAAGTATTGGGAACTAAATTTAACCTGAAAGCGTTAGAAGGAGAAGATAAAGTACAAGCCACTTTATATGAAGGATTAATCGCCGCTAATACACACGACCAATCGTTCAAACAGGATTTTTTCTTAAATCCCGGCGAACAATTGATTTACGAAAAAGACAAAACATTGATGATTACTACCTTATCCGGAAACGACGCTTTAGATTGGAAAAATGGAATCTTTCGCTTTAATAAACAAAAATTGCAAGATATAGCCAATAGCCTCGAACGCAGTTTCAACGTGGAAATCACAATCCCAGATGCAAAACTTGCACAGGAAAAATTTACCTGTGAATTTAAAAATGAAGAAAATCTAATTGATATTCTGAATATACTGAAAAAGACTAAAAAATTAGATTATATTATGAAAGGCTCAAAAGTTGATATTATTTCCAAAAATAAAAACAGAATTAAATAAAATCAAGTTGAAAATTATTGCGATACAACGAAACAAAGAATTAATAAAAATGCACTTCCGATTATTAATTCTTTGTCAAGAGATTAAAAGGAAGTGCAAAATATTATTTACTAATTTTTAAATCTAAATCTATTAAGTATGAAGCAAGAGAAAAAGCAAGGAACTCAAAGATTTTTTGGAGAGTTGATTAACTGTTCTTTTCTACGTGTTAGCTTGGTAATATTGGGTTTAGTCATTTATTCGATGGCTTATTCCCAGTCTAAGAATCTAACAATCAATCTATCGAATGTGACGGTAGAAGAAGTTTTTAACGCTATCAAATCACAAAGCAATTATACCGTTGCTTATGGTAACAGTGATGTCGCTTTGAAAAAGAGAGTCAGCGTAAACGTACGGAATCAATCGGTAGAAGAAGTTGTAAAACAAACTTTGGCAGGGCAAGATGTAACATTTACAGTTACAGACAACCACATTGTTCTTTCGAAACAAGTTCCTGTTGCAGTAGCAAGTGAAAACAAAATCAAAGTTAGCGGAAAAATTACCGGAGCAGACGGTGAAGAATTGATTGGCGCCAGCATTTCCGAGAAAGGCACTACAAACGGAACCGTTTCCGATTTAAATGGTAACTATAACTTAACGGTTGATATCAATTCAACATTGGTAATAAGTTATATCGGTTATCTTACCACCGAAATTAATGTGGCAGGAAAGTCTATAATTGATGTAACGTTGTCCGAAGATTCCCATGCGTTGAGTGAAGTAGTGGTTACGGCACTGGGTATCAAACGCGAAAAGAAAGCGTTGGGGTATGCCGTTCAAGATATAAAAGGCAGCACTTTATCGGAAGCTCATGATCCGAATATCATTTCGGCTCTTTCCGGCAAAATTTCGGGTGTGCAAATTAAAACAACGGGAAGCGGTTCCAGCCGTATTGTGATACGTGGAAATAATTCTATTGGTTCAAACAATCAACCTTTGGTTGTTGTCGATGGGATTCCTATTGATAATACGAGTGGTGGAACAGACGATTTCTGGGGTAATAAATCGTTGGATAAAGGTTCCGGATTAGCAGATTTATCACCGGACGATATTGAATCAATATCTATTTTGAAAGGTCCGGCAGCAGCGGCTCTGTATGGCAGTCGTGCTGCAAATGGCGTTTTAATGGTTACGACCAAGAGAGGATTTGAAGAAAGAGGTGCAAAAAAAGGTCTGGGTATCTCTGTTAATGCCGGTATGACTTTTGACAATCCAATGCAGACCCCGAAATTTCAAAATGAATATGGACAGGGCATCAATGGTGCTTTTGCCGTCAATGAAGCCAATAGTTGGGGAGGAAAAACGGATGGAACAAATGTAACCGATTATACCAATTTATCCCGTCCTTATTCTGCTTATGACAATGATTTATATAAAGATTTCTTACAGACCGGCGAAACTTACACAAACAGTATTGATTTGTCCAATGGAAACGCAGAACAATCTTTCCGTTTATCATATCAACGGGTAGATAACAAAGGAATTGTTCCCAACAGCGGATATCAACGGAATAATATTGCATTACGTGCTACTTCTAAATTTGGAAAATACATTACCGTTGATGCAAAAGCCAATTACATCGGACAAAACACACAAAACCGTATGAAATTGGCAGGTGACCCCGATAACATTTTTGCTAATTATTTAATGATGCCTCGTAGCGTACATTTCAGCGATTTGAGAAATACCCAAATGTTTCCGGGATATGCATTCCCCGATGGTTCCGTATTAGGCGGCAATAATGTGAGCGGCAATCCAGCCTCTTGGACATCCAATTATAGCGGTATGGCAAGAAATCTCTATTGGTCGGCTTATAAAAATACCAATGCAGATAAAAAAGATCGTCTGTTGGGCTTTACTTCCGTTAAATTTGATTTTACCCAATGGTTAAATTTACAACTTCGTTATGGCTTAGATACTTACCACAGAGAAGGAGAAATTAAGCAGGCAAAAGGTACTCCCTATTGGGCTAACAACGGATCTTCGATTGATTATGTGTTAGATCAAGACCGATTTTTAGAATCCAATGGAGACTTTTTATTTACCGGACAAGGAAATATTACCGAACAATTGGGAATCGTTGCTACATTAGGTGGTAATGTGATGTACAAATCTATCCGGAATACATCAAATACAGCTTCCGGTATGTTTGTAGCTGATTTTTATAATTTATCTAACGGTATTTACAGTAGAGGGTCTTCTAAAATCACTCAAAAGCAAGTGAATTCTCTATATGGAACCGTTTCTTTGTCTTGGGAAAACTTACTGTATTTAGATTTAACAGCCCGTAATGACTGGTCTTCAACTCTTCCGGCAAATAATCGTTCGTATTTCTATCCTTCGATAGGAACCAGTTGGATTATTTCCGAAACATTGATTAGAGCAGGAATTAGCACGAAAGCAATTGATTTTGCAAAACTTCGTCTCTCTTGGGCAGAAGTAGGTAATGATACGGATCCTTATATGTTGCAAGAATATTATCCTATGGTAGTAAGTCATTCGGCAAAAGGCGATGAATTGATACATTCTTACACCCAATCGGATGCTAATTATATACCTAATTACAATCTGAAACCGGAAAGCGTAAGATCATGGGAATTAGGATTGGAATGGAGAGGGTTTAATAACCGCGTGGGATTAGATTTTGCTTATTATAAAAAGAATGCTTTCGACCAAATTTTGAAAACTCAAATTTCCGGTTCATGGGGTAAAAAATACCAATTAATGAACGCAGGGAATGTCGAAAATAATGGATTTGAATTGGCTCTTACCGGAGTACCGGTTCATTCTAAAGATTTTAATTGGAATGTTACCTTAAACTTCTCTCAAAACAAAAATAAAATCGTTACGTTAACGGAAACAACGAAAGAACAAATATTAAGTAACTCCAGTACTTCGTTTATTACCGTAGTTGCAAAAGAAGGTGACAGTTATGGAGATATGTATGGTAATGGATTTGCAAGAGATGAAGCAACAGGGAAAATCCTGACGGATGATGACGGATTACCTATTTCCGAAGCCAATGTCTATTTAGGTAACAATCAACCCAAATGGCTGAGTGGTTTATTAAACTCTTTCAGCTACAAAGGATTTGATTTTAACTTTCTAATTGATATGCGATATGGTGGAAAAGTATATATGGGTTCTATTATGCGTGGAACAACATCGGGTACTTTGGAAAAATCGCTTCCCTATCGCGAGGGAGGTTTGGTTATTGACGGTATAAAGAAAAGCGATGGAGCACCCAATACGAAAGCAATAAATGCGCAAGCCTACTGGTCACATATATCCAGTAATGTCATTGCAGAAGAATGGATGTATGATGCAACTAATATTCGTTTAAGAGAAATTTCTTTAGGCTATCGTTTCCCTCAATCATGGTTAGCGAAAACTCCAATACAAAGCGTAAAATTAAGTGCAATTGCCCGTAATATATGGATGATATACAGCAAAACAGAAGGATTTGATCCGGAAAATGCATACTCTACAGGAAATGCTCAAGGGATTGAATATTGTACAATGCCGACACAACGTAGCATCGGTTTTAATCTTAATATTACTTTCTAAATAAAATATTGACATAATTATGAATACTAAATATAAATATTTATTTCTTCTGATTTTTTCCTTGATAGGGACATCAGCATGTAATGATTTTGATAAAATAAATGAAAGTCCAAACGACAGCAAAGAACCTGAAGCTCAGGCTATTATGAGTTCTATTCTGAGAAATGCCGTTTCGTTGAATTTTATAGGATCAGATGGAACGCTCACAGGAGGAGCACACTTACACGAACGTATCCATAATATTAATTGGGATTATTATTCTCAATATATGGATCTAAGTGGTAACGGTTGGAGTCCGAGAAATTATATTCCCGCAGACGCCTATAATTCGGATTATTGGGACGGTTCTTATCAATGGTTAAGAAGCGCCAATAGTGTAATTCTTTATTCAAAAGATAATAATCTTACGCAATTAGCTCGTATCTGGCGTGTTTATATAGAAAGCCGTATCACCGACTATTTTGGACATGTTCCTTTTCCCGGAACGGATTGTCTGGAAAGAAAAAATCTTGATACGGAATTTGCTTTTAAAAATCAAGCAGATATTTATGACGAATTTTTCTCCGAATTAACCGATGCTGCAAGTAAAATAGATCCGTCTAAGCCGGGACTCAGCGCCGGTGATATTTATTATTCCGGCGATATGGCCAAATGGTATCGTTTTGCCAATACATTGCATTTGCGTTTGGCGTTGCGGATTTCGGAAGTAGATCCTGATAAAGCAAAAAAAGAAGCGAAAAAAGCTCTGCAAAGAGGTACCATGCAATCCGGAGACGATCTGCAAATGCCCGCAACTGACGGATGGGGTAATCAATATAACTATACGATGTATCAAATCAACTGGGGAGAAAAAATGTTGATGACCAAATCAATGGAAAATATCCTTATCGGTTTAGGTGGTATGGCTTATGACGGTACAGCTACACAAGCTCCTCCGATTGTTGATCCTCGCGGGAGTTTAATGTTTGATCCAAGTGTCGAGGGTGGAAAATGGGAAGGTATTGTTCCGGGTTTACCAACTGACGAACATGCCGGACAATCTATTAACTACGCCTATTTAGGTAAAGCAGTGGTTGGTACGACAGAAGCTCCGAACAGTTATCGTAAATTGGATGCTTTTCTTTATACCGAGGCTTGTTTCCTAAGGGCTGAAGCTTACCATAGATGGCCGGAATTGGGTAATGCTAAAAACGCTTACAACGATGGAATTAGCGCTTCTTTTGCTCAATGGGGAATTGCCGGTAAAGAAAACGTCTATATCGCATCTATTGATAAAAATGTGAATGGCACATCTGTTGCGTATGATGATCAATCCGGTGCGGGAAACAGCGCTTTGGAAAAAATCATCACTCAAAAATACATTGCAGGTTATCCGGATGGTTCTCTTGAAGCATGGAATGACAAACGACGTTTGAATTTGCCTAATTTATTGGTTCCCAAATATAAAGATCCTTCAACTTATTCAAATACCGATAAAGATCCGACAAAGTCGGCTAATTTTATTAAACGTATGATCTATCCGGCTATTGAACAAACAATTAATAATGATAAATACAGTGCCGGTATTGATTTGTATTCAAGTAAAAAAGACGCTACAAGTTCAAATATGTGGTGGGATACAAATGCAAATTACAATACGTCCACTTATAAATATACCGATTATTAATTCTTAGTCTAAGGTTGTAAAGGGCTGACAACCCTTTACAACTTCAAAATCATTCTCTTAAATTTAAAAAAATATTTTTCCTTGTCGATTCAAAGAATTGATTTAACTTTGTCTTGATTAAAGAACAGTAGAAAGGAAGTATTTTACATCATGTTTGAAGTGCAAAAAATGCGTCGATTCAATTTGTTTATACAGTCAACGGCTTGATCAAACACAATCCGTTGCAGCGATGGATATTCGAGAAAGAATACGAATGTTCTTTACAAAACATTGCGGCAATGCAAATAGATGCTGTTGCCGGATACAATCCACGGTTCAATCAAAAAATCCGAAGTTAGTAAATAATGAAGATTTTGACCGGCCGGAAATAAAAACCGAATTAAAAACAATAGTAAAAAACGGTACACTATTCGCTTACTAAAAAATATACTACATATTATGAAAGCAATTCAGCAAATCATTTTTATTCTTATCATTTTATTACAAACACAATTGTTGTTTTCTCAAAAGAATAACTACAACGTCATTCCCTCTCCGCTGCAATTAAAACCTGCTTCAGGGCAATTTACATTTAATCAAGAAACGCGCCTGTTTTTAGATAAAAACTTGAATGAAGAAACGGGACAAGCCTTTTTTATTCTTACAGAACGCTTAAAAATAGCCGGAGGAATAGATTTAAAAACGACTTCTACTGAAAAATCAAATACAATTGTTTGTAAATTAAACAGACAATTACCTCAAAAAGAGAGTTATAAACTGACCGTTGACAAAAATAAAATTACAATCGAAGCGCGCGAACCGGTCGGGTTTTTTTATGCTTCACAAACCATTCGCCAATTGTTGCCGCCTGAAATAGAAAGCAAAAATCTGCAAAGCGATATAAAATGGGCTGTTTCCTGTTGCCGGATTGAAGATACGCCGCGTTATCAATACCGAGGGATGCATTTGGACGTCTGCCGGAATTTCGCACCTAAGGAAGAAGTGATGCATTACATCGACCGGTTGGCATTTCTAAAAATAAACACTTTTCATTGGCATCTGACCGATGATCAAGGTTGGAGAATCGAAATCAAAAAATATCCGCGATTGACGGAAATAGGCGGATTCCGGAATCGAACCGTTATCGGACATTACAACGATCAACCTCGCCGATGGGACAATACACGCAAAGGCGGATTTTATACACAACAAGACATTCGCGAGGTAATAGATTACGCTCAAAAACGTTTTATAAATATTTTACCTGAAATAGAAATGCCGGGACATGCCGTCGCTGCGTTAGCTGCCTATCCTCAATTTTCTTGTTCGGGAGGGCCATTTGAAGTAGAAGGTTTATGGGGCATATTCAATGATGTTTATTGTACGAGAGATGAAACTTTCGATTTTTTGGAAGATATTCTGGAGGAAGTAATTGATTTATTTCCATACCAATACATTCATATTGGAGGTGATGAATGTCCTAAATTGCGTTGGAAGCGCTGTCATGCATGTCAGGAAAGAATAAAAGCAGAAGGATTAAAAAACGAACATGAATTACAGTCTTATTTTATCAAACGAATAGGTCGCTTTTTAGGAACAAAAGGTAAAAAATTGGTCGGTTGGGATGAAATTCTCGAAGGAGGATTAGCTTCCGACGCAACCGTCATGTCGTGGCGGGGAACAGAAGGAGGAATCGCAGCCGCCCGTTTGGGGCATGATGTCATTATGACTCCTTCAACTGCCTTATATCTTGACTATTATCAATCGCAATTGCCCGGCGAACCGTTAGCTATCGGCGGCTATGTGCCGCTTCGGACCGTTTACGAATATAATCCGACACCGGACGAATTAACTCCTTCCGAAGCTAAATACATTTGGGGTGTGCAAGCCAATGTGTGGGCGGAATATTTACCAAATAAAAATCAACGGGAATACATGATTTTTCCTCGAATTGCCGCATTAGCCGAAAATGCATGGTTACCGCAAGAAAAGAAAAATTACGCTGATTTCGAACGACGCTTACCTTCGCTCTTTCAGCGGTACAATGTAATGGGAATTAATTATTCCAAAGCATTTTATAATGTGGCGGGGAACACAAGCGTCCGGAATGGAAAATTGGAATTAGCTTTACAAACCGCAGATCCTAAAATCGAAATCCGCTATACAACAGATAATTCGAAAGTAAATGAACAAAGTCCGCTTTATTCAACGCCGATACAGTTGGGACAAACTCCTATAACTGTAAATGCCATCCCGATAGAAAACGGAAAAATCTTATGCGATCCTTATTCTCAATCGTTTATAGCAAATAAAGCTGCCGGACAAAAAGTGATTTTAAGTTCCGAACCCGCCGAAAAATACAAAGGAAAAGGCGGTTTGACCCTGACCGATTGTATTCAGGCGCGCTATCCGCTGTTAGGTAGCGAATGGTTGGGATATGCCGGAAAAAATGTGGATGTAATTATCGAATTTGATGAACCGGTAACAATGAGCAAAATTACGGTCGGTTCAACCCATCAGCCCGGACAATGGATTTATGCTCCTGAAAGCGTTGAATGTTTTGTTTCTGAAAATGGAAATACATTTCAAAGTGTAGGAAAAGTACAACATGAAGATATTTTAAAAACAAAATCAAAAGCAATCTTGGAAACAACTCCTCTTACAATAAAAAAGATAAAAACAGAAGTTCGCAATTTCGGAATTATTCCGGAAGGAGAACAAGGCGGAGGAAATGCAGCTTGGTTGTTTATAGATGAAATTATAGTGGAGTGATCAAAATTAAAGATATGGAAATTTTTGAAAAAAGATACGAAAAATTACCGGTATCTATTTTTAGTGAAGTAGAAATAGCGTCCGAATTGGTAGCCAAACAAGTAGCTCGTCTGATTAGAGAAAAAGACCAAAAAGGTGAAAAATGTGTATTGGGACTAATTGCAGGTTCTACCGCTGTAGGTGTATATGAAAAGCTGGTAGAAATGCATCAAAAAGAAAAATTAAGTTTTAAGAATGTAATTGTATTCAATATTGATGAATATTATCCTTTAAAAAAGGAAGAACTGCAAAGTCATTATCGATACATGTACGAATACCTGTTCAATGATGTAGATATTTTGCCTGAAAATATTCATTTAATCTCCAGTTCTTTACAGAAATCCGAAATCTCCGGTTTTTGTAAAGAATATGAAACCCAAATTCAAGAAGCAGGCGGTATTGATTTGCAATTGCTGAGTTTGGATGGAAGAGGTCAAATCGGAGCGAATGAACCGGGTTCTATGTTTAATTCCAAAACCCGTTTGATTACGCTTGATTATACGACCCGTATGAGCGCGGCAAGCAATTTTTTCGGAGAAGAAAACGTACCGAACCATTGTATTACGATGGGGCTTGATACGATTATGCAAGCGAAACGAATCATCGTAATGGCTTGGGGAGAAGGAAAAGCCCGTATTATTAAAAAAGTAGTAGAAAGTGATATTACCGAAATGGTTCCGGCTTCTATTCTGCAAAAACACGGGAATGTAAATCTTATTTTAGATACGGCCTCTTCTGCCGAATTAACCCGTATTAAAACGCCTTGGCTGACCGGTACCGTCAAATGGAGTGACAAGATGATCCGCAGAGCTGTATTTTGGCTCTGTGGAAAATTGGATAAACCGATCCTGAAACTAACCGAACGGAATTACAACGATAACGGAATGGGTGAATTAGTTTCGCAATACGGTCCGGCCAACAAAATAAATATTAAGGTTTTCAACGATTTACAGCATACAATTACCGGTTGGCCCGGCGGTAAACCGGATGCGGACGATAGCACCCGTCCCGAACGGGCTAATCCATTTCCCAAACGTTGTGTGGTTTTCAGTCCGCATCCCGATGATGATGTCATTTCGATGGGAGGAACTTTGGCGCGCTTGTCGGAACACGGACATGAGGTACACGTGGCTTATCAAGTATCAGGAAACATTGCTGTGTTTGACGATGAAGTAACACGTTTTCTGGATTTTATTCGTGATATAGCTTCTACTTACGATTTTGATAGAAAAAAAGCGGATGAGGTATTTCATCAAACGGTGGAATTTTTCAAGAAAAAAAAACCGGGACAAATCGATTTACATTCCATTGCCGAATGTAAGAGCGCTATCCGAAGAGGAGAAGCAAAATCGGCTTGCCGCTATCTGGGGATTTCCGAAGACCACACACACTTCCTCGATTTACCGTTCTATGAAACCGGAACCGTAAAAAAGAAAGCCATTGGAAAAGAAGATATTGACATTATCGCCAAATTACTAAAAAAGATCAAACCGCATCAAATTTTTGCCGCCGGTGATTTATCCGATCCGCATGGTACGCATCGGGTTTGTTTCATCGCTATTTTAGAAGCTTTGAAACAATTAAGAAATGAAGAATGGATAAAAGACTGCCGCTTGTGGCTTTACCGAGGCGCTTGGCAAGAATGGGATGTAGCGGAAGTAGATATGGCGGTACCTTTAAGTCCGGAAGAAAGTCGTATCAAACGGATGGCGATTTTCAAACATCAATCACAAAAAGATCGTCCTTTGTTTCCGGGAACCGATCCTAGGGAATTTTGGCAACGGGCCGAAGAACGAAATATTACCACAGCGGTGACTTACGACAAATTGGGCATGGCTGAATATCAAGCGATGGAACTGTTTGTCAGATACCGCTTTGAAAATGATTGGACTTGATCATTTTTGCCGGAAGTGAAAAAATAACAAACAACAAAGAAACAAAATAACTTTTTCTCTTTTTATTTGTAAATGTCCGATAAAGATTGTACTTTTGCAAGCGCTTCAGGAAAATAACAGACAGGTCCCATAGCTCAGTTGGTCAGAGCACCTGACTCATAATCAGGGAGTCCTTGGTTCAAGCCCAAGTGGGACCAC
>JAIRLY010000178.1 GCA_031259075.1 Dysgonamonadaceae bacterium
ATGCCGGCGGAAGCATCAACATGAATCCTGTATCTTTTCTGGGTATTAATTATTCATTATCGTGGAATCAAAGTCAAAGTTATACGGTGGAGCGTCCCGAACGTTTCCCTGCAATACGAAGCGCCTCACAAAACGCACAAGTCAATGTGTTTCCTCACAAAACGCTGACTGTCAATTTCAATGTCGAATACCGGTACAACAATGCAGCAAGCAACCGTTATACCACTTTTGCCGACGCTGGAATTAAATTCAAAAACAACCGCTGGGATTTGGAACTGGCTCTGAACAACCTGTTCAATGCCAAACAGTATGTATCGGCTTCATACAGCGATGTAAGCGCTTATTATTACAGTTACGATTTGCGTCCGGCAAGCGTACTGTTAAAAATCAGGTTTAAGATAATGTAAATACTATTTAAAATGGGAGTAAGAGATTACTGGTTTTCGTTAAAATCACATGTATATGTGGAGTTCAAGAAAGATAAAATCTTATTGTATAACACGCAAAACGGCAACTGTTTGGAAACGGAATTGAAGGAAGCGATCGGTTTGATTTCAGAGCTATATGAGCCGAAAAATCTGGGAGTAGCTCTTTTGACAAAAGAAATGCAATCGCATCCGGATATTTGGCGTTTCGTTGAAAATGTTCTTGAAAAACAAATGGGAGATTTAATGGACATGGAAAAAATGCCCAATAAACCAATACGCTTAATTCCGATTCTGAATTTACAAAAAGATATAGACCGACTGAAAAAAAATGAAGAAGATTCGGTTTTGATTGGGAAAGACACGATGTATTATCTGTTGGAGTTAACTATTTACTTAAACGATATTTGTACGGAACGTTGCTCATACTGCAACAGTTATTGCCGGCAGACTCTCTGTTGTACAGCCCAAAACACGAAATCAGAGCTGTCTGTTGAAGAATTGGAAAATCTGTTTCGGCAAATACAGTACTCTTCTGTCGGTAAAGTAAATATTCTGGGTGGAAATATCTTTCAGTATCGTGATATTACTAAAATTCAGCCGCTCCTTGATTCTTTCAAAGAGATAATACATTGCTATTTTCATTATGACAATTATGAAACAAACGTACTGTCCGGATCATTAGCATTAGAATTGACAGTTAATTTTCCATTAAAAAAGGATGCTTTCAAAAACACATGGCAATTAATAGACAGGGAAAAAACAACGCTGCATTTTATCATTGAAAATGAAGAACAGTAT
Source organism: Dysgonamonadaceae bacterium (assembly GCA_031259075.1). Classification (GTDB taxonomy): domain Bacteria; phylum Bacteroidota; class Bacteroidia; order Bacteroidales; family Azobacteroidaceae; genus Azobacteroides. The sequence goes on from JAIRLY010000178.1 coordinate 1,227, forward strand.
ATTGAAGTCGAGAATTTGATTGATGAATTTAATCCGGCAAAATACAATATACATCCTTTTTTTAGCGGAAGAAACTGGGATTTCTTCCGGGAGAATATTTTTCTTGATAAAGAGGATATATTTTCCAAAACATTATCAATACGGGAAATTTTTAGGAATCAGAAACTTAATTCTAATTTTTTCGGTTCATTATTTATTCTTCCGGATGGAACAGTCAAGGCCAGTATGAATACGCAAGCGTTAGGAAATATACGAACGGATTCCATTTTAAGTTTGATATACAGGGAAATGCTTGATAATACAGCATGGCGAACGGTTAGAAATACACAACCATGCAACGAATGTATTTATCAATATATTTGTCCGGCGCCATCAAATTATGAGTTTGTAACAGGAAAACCCAATCTTTGCCACATCAAACCATAATGAAACCGTTCCCTCATTACACCCAGTTGGATTCCATGGACTGCGGCCCTTCCTGCCTCCGCATGATTGCGAAACATTACGGACGCAGCTACACCTTGCAAAGCTTGCGTGAAAAATGCTTTATTACCCGCGAAGGCGTTTCCATGCTTGGCATCAGCGATGCCGCCGAAAATATTGGGATGCATACACAAGGAGTGCGGATTACTTTTGAACAATTAGTAAATGACGTCCTTTTACCCTGTATTTTACACTGGAACCAAAACCATTTCGTAGTATGTTATGGTATTTCCAAACGAAAAAAAGACGATTATGAAATTAAAATAGCCGATCCTGCCGGACAGAAATATACGATGAATAAAGCGGAATTTTTGAAATGCTGGATCAGCGCCAAATCCGAAGGCAAAGACACAGGAACTGCCCTGCTACTGGCGCCTTCACCCGATTTCTATGAATTAGAAGACGATAAAACCAAACAGGAAAAAAACTTGTCGTATTTTTTCCGCTATTTACTTCCCTACAAGTCACAATACGCTCAAATCATCGTCGGAATGATTCTGGGAAGCGTCCTTTCCCTGATATTTCCGTTCCTTACCCAGGCGATGGTTGACCAGGGAATCGGCAACAACAACCTGAATTTTATTACCCTGATTTTGATTGCCCAGTTAGTATTGTCGCTGACCCAAATGGGCATGGGCTTTATTCAAAGCTGGATAACATTGCATACCAATACGAGAATCAGTATTTCGCTGATTTCGGATTTCCTCGCCAAATTGATGAAATTGCCCATCCGTTTTTTCGATGCCAAAAACATCGGCGATATTATGCAACGCATCGGCGATCATGGCCGTATCCAGGGATTTATGTCCGGGACAACCCTGTCCACCCTGTTTTCTTTTGCCAACTTTTTTATATTCGCCGCTATCATGGCTTACTATAATTTAACCATCCTGTTAGTATTTCTTATCGGTAATACTTTTTATGTAACCTGGATTTTATCATTTTTGCGTTACCGGAAAAAATTAGACCATAAACGTTTTGCACAATCGGCAGCCAACCAAAGCAATACCATTCAATTAATCACCGGAATGCAGGAAATCAAGATGAACAACTGCGAAAAACAGCAACGATGGAAATGGGAAAGTATTCAGGTAAAATTATTTAAAATCAGCGTTCAAGGCATGGCTTTAGGGCAATACCAGCAAGTAGGTTCGATTTTTTTCAGCCAAACGACCGGCCTGTTAATTTCGTACTTATCGGCTAAAGCCGTAGTAGAAGGCGATATTACTTTGGGGATGATGATGTCGATCAGTTATATTATCGGGCAATTGTCCGGGCCAATCGGACAGGTCATTGGCTTTACCCAATCCTTACAAGACGCTAAAATCAGTCTGGAACGCCTGAATGAGGTACATAATAAGGAAGACGAGGAGCAAATCCTCGTCGATAAATTAAACGAGTTGCCTGAAAATCACTCACTCCGGATGGAAAATGTTTGTTTCAGTTACGACGGAGCGGAGCGCGATTACGTACTGGAAGATTTAAGTTTAACTATTCCTCAAAACAGGGTGACTGCCATTGTAGGCGCCAGCGGCAGCGGAAAAACGACGATTATCAAACTTTTGTCAGGCTTTTATCTACCCATAAAAGGTAAAATAAAAATAGGCGAAACGCCACTGGAAGACGTCAATCCGCATTTGTGGCGGCAAAAATGTGGCGCCGTCATGCAGGAGGGTTTTATTTTTTCCGATACGATTGCTAACAATATTGCCGTCGGTGAAGAAGAAATAGATAAAAACCGATTGCTTCATGCCGTAAAAACGGCCAATATTCAAGAGTTTATTGAATCACTCCCGTTGAAATACAACTCCAAAATCGGTATGGAAGGCAACGGCATCAGTCAGGGACAACGCCAGCGGCTCTTGATAGCTCGCGCGGTATATAAAAATCCTGATTTCCTGTTTTTTGATGAAGCGACTAATTCGTTGGACGCCAA
>JAIRLY010000245.1 GCA_031259075.1 Dysgonamonadaceae bacterium
AACAACGGCACTTGGGAGGAATGGCCTTTCCACCTGCCGTTTTACTTGATTCTCAACACCGGCTTCGGCGGCGGTTGGGGCGGTCGCGAAGGAGTGGATCTGAAAGGACTTCCTCAAGACTATGTCATTGATTATGTAAGAGTTTATCAATAAATAACAGTATTAATCATTCTAAATTAAAAAATTATGTGTAAACAAAAACTCATGGCAGGGATAATTGCCCTGTTTTGTTTTTCAACAATGGCAGAAGCGCAAACTACATTTTATGTTTCAAAAAGCGGTAGCGATTCCAATAACGGATCGGCTTCGAATCCTTTCGCCACAATGGAGAAAGCAGTACAAAGTATAAGTGAGAATGTTGAAACCATCATTTATGTACAGGAAGATGCAACATTTAACATCAGCAAACTGGATCTCTTGAATAACAAACAAGTTTCAATTATCGGTCGCAATACTGTTTTTCTTGCCGACGATGAACCCGGTAGATACGGTATGCGTATTTTACGTGCAGGAACAAATTGCGATTTGAAAGTAAAAGGAATTATTTTCAAAAACGCCCGACAGGTAGAATATTATCCTGGGGGCGCTGTCTTCTTCGTCGGAAACACCTTGGAAATAGACAGTTGTAAATTCTACGATAACGAATCCGGATCCGGCGGCGGCGCAATTGCCAGCAGGGGAAAAACGGTGATTGTGCGAAATTCCTATTTTGAAGGCAACCATGTTCTCGGCGGCGGAGCGCAGGGCGGCGCGATCCTGCAAAGCGGCAAGAACGATGCAACAACGGGATGCTCGCTCACCGTAGAAAATTGCACGTTTTATAAAAACGCTCTGGATCAGGGCGATCAGGGTATCGTTATCGGCCTCCGGGACGGCTCGGCCGGATTAGCCAGCCCCTACTCCAACGTGGATTACGTATCGATCGTTAATTGTACTTTTCTGGAAAATACTTCGGCGACCCCTTACCAGGCAGCAGTAGATGTTACCGGCGGAGATACGGAAACTTATTTGATAAACAATACCTTCTACAAAAATGCGGGAGCGCTTCGCATAGGCATTGCTTTCAATCCGATTGTTTTAATCAATAACGTAATCTTTGCAGAAAAATCAGGAATCTTCGGTTCATTGAGTGTAGCAGAAGGCAGAGAACCGATTATTGCTTACAATAATATTATCGTGGGAAGCGAAAGAGGTGTAAATGAATATATGGACGATGAAGTGTTAGACGCACAAAAAAGCGCTTACAACAACATTGTAACCACGCTAAATCTCTATCCATGGTCGAATGTAGCATTAGCATCTGCCCTTTCTACGGACAATTTTGTCCCGTATTTGCCCATCACTTCCGAATCAAGCACATTGATTAATGCCGGTATGAATAATTCGACCGATGCAATCGGGCAAAACCTCGTCCCGCCGACAGACGTTCGCGGAAAGGCGGTAGAAGGCTTCAAAGACATCGGCGCTTACGAATGGGGAGTGAAAAGCGGTATTATTCATTCCGCACGTGTTGACGCTTTCGACGTAACTCAAACAAAAGATTATATATGGGTAAAAAAACGGTCGGGCAACAACGCACAACTTACTGTCTTCGACGTGGCAGGACGCATTGTGTATTCCGGCATCGTATCACAATCCGAATTCATCGACAAAAGTAAATTGACAAAAGGTGTCGCCATATTTATACTGAACAACGAAAACAATATTGTAGCAAAAAAAGCGTTGATATATTGATAGATATAAAAAGTATATTTTATATTCGGCTTTGTGTTTCTGTGTGTTAACGACAGTTACAAAAGAAGAGAAAAACGAAGCTACCCTTTCGCAAAAAGTTGTCCGGAAATAGATTTGTACAATTTATTTTCGGACAACTCCTAAGCAATATATTCATATACATTTTCGTTATTATTCATATTTTATTGTTTATATTTCAATGACAATACGAATAAATAAACGGGGACTATTGTTGTTTGTACATCTTGCCGGATGGGCGGTTTTTATTTGGATAATGTTTCTGGAAAATCCCGGACTGTCCGGGCTAATGCTGAAAAATCCGTTGCCTTTTCTAAGTAACTTTTTGTTACTTGCAGGATATTTCTATCTGAATATGTATATATTAGTGCCTCATTTGTTGTCAAAGAAAAGAATTATTTTATATACCAGCGTTACTTTACTTTTTCTTGTAATAATTTGCTTTGCTCTTCCTTGGTTGATGCGCTATTTGCATAATTTCCCTCCACCCGGCAAACCCATTCCGTTTCCTCAGGAAAACTTCGACGCATTTCTAAAGAGGGATTCTCCTCCCTTGCATCCTCACAAACTGATACAGCGGTTGAATTTATATACCCATTTCGTTCAGTTTCTGATTGTTTTCATTGTCAGTACCGGCTTGAAAGCGCTCACACAATGGTATCGCGAAAAACAGCAGTTGCAAGAACTGGAAAAATCAAAGATACAAGCAGAGTTGTCTTTCCTGAAGTCGCAAATTCACCCCCATTTTCTGTTTAACTGTCTAAACAGCATCTATTTTCTGACATTGAGTAAAGATGACAAAGCATCAAAAACGGTTTTGTCGTTATCCGAGTTTTTGCGTTTTGTGATTATCGAAAGTGAATCTGATTTTATTCCTCTGGAAAAAGAGATAAAGATACTGGAAGAATATCTGAATCTTCAGCGTTTGCGCACGACGGAAAAATTTGAATTGCAATTTGTAAAAGAGGGAAATTTCAGCGAATATTTGATTATGCCTCTGATTTTTATTCCTTTTGTTGAAAACGCTTTCAAATACGGGATAAGCACTCATACACATTGCTTTATAAGCATTCGCATAGCCATAAGCGCCGGCGCACTGCAATTTACTTGCGACAATTCGATTGCATACCTGTCGAAAGCTCAAGCCCGTTCGCAAGGAGTGGGACTGGAGAATATACGGAAGCGTTTGGCGCTTGCATATCCTGACCGTCACTCGTTGAAAATCGACGAAGACAGTGCGGGTTTTCATATAAAACTTCAAATAAATATCGAATGAAATGTATTGCTATTGACGACGAACCGCTGGCATTAGATATATTAAACTATTATTGCGGCCAAGTGCCTTCCATACGACTGTTAGGCGCTTATACCGACCCGCTCGACGGTTTGTCTTATGTTCGCTCCACACAACCGGATTTGCTCTTTCTGGATATTCGAATGCCCGAACTTTCAGGCATTGATGTTGTCAATGCGTTGGGAAAAAATGTTTTGGTTATTTTCACGACTGCTCACCGCGAATATGCCGTAGAAGGATTTGAATTGAATGTGGTGGATTATTTGCTGAAACCGTTTGATTTCGATCGTTTCCTGACTGCTTATACCAAAGCGGAAGAACGATTTCAAATGTTGCAAAAAACGGACCGGAAATTGCCGGACATCGGCGAAACGCTTGCGTTCAAATGCAGTTATCAGAATATACAGTTGCCTTTGAGTGATATATTGTACATTGAAGCCTTTGACAACTATGTCAAAATCGTTACTCAAAATAAAACATACATGCCGGTAATGACTCTGAAAAGCATATTGAGTTTACTTCCCAAATCCAAATTTGTTCGCGTGCACAAATCGCTTATTATTCCTTTTGCCCGGATAAAATCGTTTAATCATGCAGTCGTTGTGACGGAAACAATTCAGGCGCCTGTCGGACGAACCTTTCAGAAAGCGTTTTTAGAAAAAATGAATGCTTTGAAAGCGCGCGGATAACTGCGGATTCATAAAAATAAACAGGCCGAAGAAAAAGTGCACGATGCATCTTTTGCTTATACACAAAATCAAGCAACATGCAATGATTGCAAGTGTATATTCCGGAAAAAACGCAAAACCGGACGGTGGAATTGTCGAATACTAATTTGTTTTTGCCGTTTACCCAATTTCTTACCGCAACTTTCCCTGACTCTGTATCTTTGCGTCACAGTTTTAATGAAACTTCCAATAACAATATTTTCAACTCAAATGACAAAGATGATAACATTTTCGATGAAAAGTAAAATCTGTGCTTTTGCTTTCGCCGTTGCCGGCTTGATGCTACACTCCTGCAAACCGGACAATGTTACGGAAGATGTGCCGCAAATATTCAACGTAGGCGGTACGGTAACAAAATCGGACGGTGGCGGAGCTTCCGGAGCTTCCATCATGCTTATAAAAAATTCCGACGGCAGCCATGCAGGTGAATCCCTGACCAACGCAGCCGGAGAATACATCATAACCGGAATAAGCGCAGGAAGTTATAAAATTGAAATTGCGCTCAACGGCTATGAAACAGCTTCTATTGAGGAAATAATAATTACCGGCGCCAATGTAACGGTTGATGAGATTGTGTTGCAAAAAATTACAGACCCGGTCTATGCCATCAGCGGAACGGTTACCAAGCCTGACGGCAGTGCGGCATCAGGAGTTTCGATACAGGTAAAAAAAGCAAGCGACAATACGAATGTCGGACAAACCGCAACGACAGACGCTTCCGGTATATATTTGATTGAAGACATTCCTTCGGGCACTTATAATATTATTATTACACTTGACGGCTATGAAACCGGAATACTCTCCAATGTAACAGTCGATGACGCCGCTTTAACCTCTTTGAATTTTACCTTACAGACAATTATAATCAATACGAATGCCGTAAATATTGTTTTTTCGGATAACGATGCAACAATCGACAATCTTCCTTCCGACGGCAGCATTACGGCGGTAAAAAACGGCGCGGATGTTACCATTTCTTCTTCTGTAACGGAAACTGTCGAATATTTTATTTCTGGTTCGACATCCAACGGTTCGCTGAAAATCCAGAACAATTCCACAGTCCCCAATACGCTTCGTCTGACATTGAACGATGCGATAATAGCCTCGTCGTCGAAACTGCCGCCCGTTCAAATCACAAAGAATGAAAGTATAACAATTATAGAACTAAAAGGAAACAATATCCTCTCCGACAATATATCCAATGAAGAAAATGCAACGCTCATCAGCAAAAGCGGCTCGCTTGAATTTGAGGGCTACGGCAAGCTCAATATCAGCGGCGCTGCAAAACATGCCATTGCAAGCAGCCAAAAAAACATTACGGTGCGCAACGGCGACATCAATGTTGTATCGGCAGCTTCCGACGGCTTCCATGCCGAAGCCGGTTTCGAGATTTCGGGCGGCTCGCTGAATATCGCCGCTTCGGGCGACGGTATTGACGCCGGAAGCGGTACGGCTATAATCAACGGGGGAAATATCCAAATAGCTTCTTCTGCCGACGATGCAAATGGTGTCAAAGCCGACGCCGGGATAATTATCCGCGGCGGCACAATCGACATGACCGTTACCGGTGCACAATCCAAAGGAATAAACAGTAAAGCGGATATAACAATCGACAACGGCGATATTTCCGTCATTACTTCAGGCGGTACGGTACTCGAAGCAACGGATGCTGGTTATGACCCTTCTTATTGTACGGCAATCAAAAGCGATAAAAATATAACCGTCACGGGGGGTACCATTCAAATAGAAAGCCGTCGGACAGCCGATGGCGGTAAAGGCTTGTCGGCTGACGGCGACATTGCGATTAACGGTGGCACGCTCAACATCACCACCGCCGGAGACGGAAAGGTTTATACAGCCAAAACAGGATTGACCGATTCATATACGGCAGCCTGTATCAAGAGCAATCAAAATATTTCATTACTCGGAGGGATAATCACTTGCAACAGTTCGGGAACAGGGGGTAAAGGCATTAATGCCGATGGTACGATAACCATCGGCGTTGCCGGCGGCAACAACGCCAATCTCTTGCTGACGGTCGGTACTTCCGGTGAACGCTTTTTTGTTTCGGGCAATTCAGGCGGCGGACAAGGCGGACGTCCCGGCGGCGGAGGTTTTGGAGACAACGGCACAGACTACGCCAATCCGAAAGCAATAAAGAGCGAAGGCAATATGACGATCAATAGCGGAACAATTTTTATCAACTGTACGCAAAAAGCCGACGGCGGCGAAGGACTGGAAAGTAAAGGTACGCTGACAGTCAACGGCGGAAACATTGATATCCATACTTACGACGACTGCATTAACGCCGTGGGTATTGTAATCAACAACGGAAATATATTTTGTGCCGCGTCGGGCAATGATGCTATCGACAGCAACAGTACGCTGACGGTCAATGGCGGATTGACAATCGCCAACGGAGTGCGGGGTGACGGCGAAGCGTTTGATTCCGAGCGTAATGTCCAGATTACCGGCGGCGTTATTGTAGGCACAAGCGGCAACGCTATGTCGGGCTTGGCCGGAACGCAACGGAGTTACAAACTGCAGGCCGCAGCCGGAAGTGCAATAGCAATCAAGAAGCAGGAGGGAGACTATCTGCTGCTGTTCAACATTCCCGTTATAACAGGCACCGCTGCAGGAACAAACGTCACTGTCGTTTTCTCCGACCCGCGTCTTGTAAGCGGATCCTACATTCTGCTGACAGGCGGAAGTATTAGCGGTGGTACGACTGTGAACGGTTATAATTCCGGAGGAACATATACCGGAGGAACATCGAAATCATTTACACTTTAACAAATTGTCAACAAATTATGATCTTAATAAAAAGATTTTATTTCTTCTTCTGTTTTATTATCGTATTTTCCGTATTCAACGGTTTTTCGCAGCGCAAAGATACTATTCTTGTTCGCGAAAACTATTTCGGCGCATCCTTGCTCAAAGTCTTGGACGATTTTGAAAAGAAATACGGTTTCTCTCTCCGATATGACTCGGCTTTAGTAGCAAATTACCGGTACGATTACTTGTATTTGGAAACCGAACGGCAATTGGCGTTTGATATTATTTTCCGTGAAACAAAAGATTTATCGTATTATATCGACAAAAATGAGGTTTACTGCATTGTCTTGACGAAAAATCTGCCCAAAAATCGTACAAAATTGGAAAATAAGCGTTACGAAGGCAATGCCGAACGGTATAATTTGACTGTAACCGGAAGAATCAAAGACCGGACCAACGGCGAGTTTCTGCCTTTTGCAACCATTCATGTGGAAGAATATCCCACTATTGCAACCACCACAAACAACGATGGATATTTTACGCTGTACAATGTTCCTTCTGATACAGAAACATTAGTATTCAAGTACTTAGGGTATGAAACACAGCGATTTTATTTGTCGCCCGAAATCAATGTTCAAAATTTATTCGTGGAATTGCAACCGGCCGTTAATGCCTTAGACGAAGTCGTAGTTGTTGCCGAACGGGAAGACGTCTTGAAAATTCCCGAACTTTCGATCGGCGTCATACAGACAACTGCGGCGAAAATTGCCGATTTACCGGCTTTAGGCGAAAAAGACCTGTTTCGTACTTTCCAGTTGATGCCCGGTATTTCGGGCAGTAACGAATCGTCGGCAGGAATGTATGTCCGGGGCGGAACTCCCGACCAGAATCTGGTCCTGTACGACGATTTTACCATTTATCATCAGGAACACTTGATGGGTGTATTCAGCGCATTTAATACCAATGCTATAAAAGACGTTCAGTTGCATAAAGGCGGCTTCGACGCCAAATATGGAGGACGATTGTCGAGCGTTATGGAGATTGTTGGGAAAACAGGGAACGACAAGACTTTCAATGCAGGAGGCGATGCCGGTTTTCTGGGTTTCAATGCATTTATGGAAATCCCGTTCAAAAACGAAAAAGGGTCGTTTTTTGTTGCCGGACGACGTTCGTTCCAAAGTTTTATGTATGATAAATTTACGAGCGTTTACTCTGAAAACAGTCAGTCTATGGGCGGTGGTGGCGGCGGACGTTTCAACATACGCAATCAAGAAAAACCGGAATCGTATTTTTACGACCTGAACGCCAAATTGACTTATAATCCAAGTAAACGCGACATTGTTTCTCTGAGTTTCTTCAATGGAGAAGATGTTTTGGACAATTCCCGCGAAGGATTCGGCAGTTCGTTTATGAGCGGAAGCATTACCGATAAAACCAATTGGGGAAACATTGGAAGCAGCCTCAAATGGTCGAGGAACTGGGACAATCGTTTTTATTCCAATGCGCTGGTTTCATTTTCTAAATATTACAGCCTGCGTGACCGTCAAAACAGTACGACAAGCACATCCGGAAGCACAGCTGTTATGTTCGACATGAACACAAACGAACACAACAACTTGTGGGATTATTCCTTAAAATTAGATAACGAATATAAAATCAACGGAAAAAACAAATTGGAGTTCGGCTTGAATTATTCCAATTATAATATCGACTACCGTTACTCACAAAGCGATACTTCCAATATTCTTAATATGCAAAACAAAGGCAATTTACTTTCGGCTTACATACAAGATCGTTGGACATTGAACGAAAAGGTTACCCTGCTTCCCGGCGCTCGTTTATCCCATTACGACGTAACTTCGCAACTTTACTTTGAACCACGTCTTCAAGCCTTTTATAAAATCAACAACAAAATCAACTTGAAAGCCTCTGCCGGGTATTATTACCAATTTGTAAACCGGATTGTGAGAGAAGATATTTCCGCCGGAAGTCGTGATATATGGTTGTTGTCCGATAACAAGGGAATTCCTGTAAGCAGCGCGATACACTATGTGGCAGGAGGCAGTTACGAAACAAAAGATTTCATTTTCGACGTGGAAGCTTATTATAAAAAACTCTACAACTTGAGCGAATATACTTTACGATTTGCACCCTCATTTATCAACAATACCGGCTATCAGGAGTTCTTTTATACGGGAAAAGGTTATTCGCGCGGAATTGATTTTCTTGTACAAAAGAAATACGGCAAACTCACCGGATGGATTGGTTATACATTGAGCGAAACACGTTACTGTTTTCCTGTTTACGGTAATGGATATTTTCCAGCCAACCAGGATGTAACTCACGAGTTTAAAACGGTTTTAACCTATAAACCCATTCGCGACTTAACTTTTTCCGCATCGTGGATTTATGCTACCGGCAAGCCATTTACCGAACCCATTGGCGGATATACGCTTACAACACCCAACAACGGGTCGATGAATTTCATTATCGTGGATAAAAAAAACAATGCTCGTTATCCCGATTACCACCGTTTGGATTTGCTGGCAAAGTATGATTTATCCTTTATCAAAGGAATCAAATCAAGTATAAGCGTATCTCTGTTTAATCTCTACGATTATCCTAATGTTTGGTACCGGGAATATGCATACGACGGGGCCGCCGGTATTACGGAAACCAATATTAACCTCTTGGGATTTACCCCCAATGTAACGTTGAGCGTTCAATTAAAATAATTAAAACAAGTAAGTATTATGAGGAAAAATACAAACTGTCTCCCGTTCATTTTCCTGTCTGCCTTTCTGTCCGGTTGTAGCGAACCGTTAATGGATTACGAAATAAACACGCAAATGCCTGTTGTGGAAAGTTATTTGTTGGAAAATACAAACAGTCTGACGGTAAAGGTTTACAGTATGGAAGAGTATTTGAAAGATGAGTACAAACAGTCAAAACCCATTACAGGGCTGGATGTTAAAGTGAATAACGAAACTCTTGGGGAAACTTCATCCGGTGTATATCAACTCGAATTGGGAACGGATACGCTTCGTGAAGGCCAAACGTATCATTTGCAGTTTGAATACAACGGCAAAAGCATCGAGGCCTCTACAACTGTGCCGATGCCGGTTCGACATCTGCGTGTCGAACCGGAATACCTGACATTATCATCTTCTTCTTACTTTTGGGACTCTTCTTCCGATACAACCGAAGTAATCATTTCGTGGGACGACTCGGACAACAGCTATTATCAGGTCTATATCGAAAGTCCGAATACGTCCGACATGCCATCGTTTGGTATATATGGCCAACGCATGATGCAACCTTTCCGCGGGAATACGCATCATGCAACAATTCGCGATTTCAGGTTGGCCGGCGCTCATTGGATATATGTTTATCGTGTTAATAAAGATTATGTGGAACTGTATGAGCGTATCAGTTCTTCCGATTTAGCCAATCCGGTCGGTTTTATTCAAAACGCTTTCGGCATATATACCTCTATGAGTTTCGCACGAGTAAGAGTTTGGGTTTCGGAAAGCAGTGAATGATTATTTCGCTACAACCACCTTTTTAGTAACCACTTTGCCGCTTTTCTCCGTAACAATCCGCACCGGATAGATACCATTCTGTTGCAGGAAAAAAGTGTGAGGCGCGGTTATCCGCTGCTCAGTTATTTTTGCACCTCCAGTGTTGAAAATCTCTACAATGGCGGGCTCGTAAACAGTTACTACAAATTCTCCTCTGTTCGGATTGGGAAAAAGCGTCGTCTTTTCTTCGTTTGGCTCTTTCCATGCGGCGGGATCCGTATAGGCACTCGTTTTTTCTATTGTAATATCATCCACATATAGATAATATTTGTTTTCAGACAAATATTTGATAGCTACATATCCGGCATTATACGGGATTGTGTCGGCGCTATACAAGGTCCAGTCGGCGCTGTTTGTCGTTACAGGCGCGCCCCACGTAAAACTGTCGACATGGTTGTTTGTTGTGGAATAACCTACCGCAAATGTTTCGTGATTGGTGTTGGATTTTTTATAATAAAAACTGATTTTTCTCCCATAACCGTCAACGACTAACTTAGGACTGATCAGATACTGTGTGTAGTCGGCAGCCTTTACCCAGGAAGAAAACCGCCAAGCATTCGAGCTTGCGTTATAAGCAACGCCGTTTCGGATACCCCATCCGTTTTTATGAGAGGCGTTGGCGTTGGTGTTGTCAGGCTCGCCGGCCAGCGCGCTCCAGCACTCCAGCCCCTCTTCGTTCTCAAAATCCTGCAAGTGAGCTTCCGTGAAAACATCGACCACAGGACAAAACGTGTAGGAAGCGGTTGCAATGTAACTGTCCACAAGTCCTTCCTTACAGGCGATGGCTTTCAATGTGGTTGGCGCTGTGAGTGTGACCGGCGAAACGTACCGAGTTGCACTGTTATCGGGTGTGTCGCCATTGGTTGTGTAGTAGATAGCAGCTCCGTCCGTTTCGCAAAGGATGCTCACGACAACCGAATCGGGGTAAGAATCGGCGCCGGGCGAAAAGGCAGGCGTAGCTACTCTGGGATTGCCGCCCATAAATTCAAAAGATACCGTTTTTTGTGCCGGGTTTTCGGAGATATTGGTAATCGGTTTACCGGCGACTGCACTGTTTGTTTCCCACGAAAACATTGCCGGTACTGTAGCGTTTGTGAAAGCAGTCTTGTTTAGGCTGCCGGGGAAGGGACATTTCTGAGTGTTGATGTCGTTTGTACCGGTGAGAATATCCACACGCCCATAGGAAGAACTTTCCGATGTAGGTATCGCTACGGTAGCTCCCGCACAAACCGGATACAGTTGTTGCGGGTGTGAACGGTTGTCGGCGTCGCCGGACAAAGCGTTGGGGTGAACATGACAGATGAGCAATCCGTGTCCGGGGACACCCCTGTTGAAGCCTGTTTGCTGCATGTTTTCGAGTACGTACATTTCGCCGTTGGGATTAACCGGTATTTTGTATGCCAGCGCGTTGTCGGTGGAGTTCGGCATATCGACAACGGCTTTGCCGGAAGATAACTCTTCGAGGTTTACCCATCCAAACAGGGATTTCTGAAAAATGTTGATATGGGCGGGGCTTGCACCTTCTTGATTCCAAGTACCCGCAGCCATCAAGTCCCACTCGCCTGTGCCTTGATAATTTCCACCGCTTCCTTCGTAGTCGGTATCGTAGTAGTCGGGCGCTCCGAACACATGGCAAAGTTCATGGCATACGGTGCCGATATGAGAGATGTTCGCGCCTGAGTTACCCCTTAATTCGCAGGAGCAGGAATAGACCTGAACAGCAACGCCATCCAGGATGATAGCCTCCTGCAACGCCGACTTATGCGACCATATTTGTTCGCCGTTGCCAATGGATTCGTCGCCATATCCCGCAAAAATGATGTGGAATGTTTCCAGTTTATCGCCGGCACCGGCAAAGTCGGCGTAGTTGACGTCGGCGTCGGCCAATTCTGCGGCTTCCCTGGCGAAGCCGGCATAGTCGCTTACGTACTCGGCTGCCGTTTTACTCGCGGTATAAGGTCCTACAACGGTAACGACAAAGTCCATTTTCCCGTAGGAGTTTTCTTTGTAAAAATCGCGTACGCTGCCATACGCACCACCCACAGAATAGCCCTCCTGGTTAAACAGGTTTTTGAACTCTTCTTTTGTTTTCACCATCGTCTTGTCTTGAAAATTCATCAGGATACAAATGGCTTTCTTTTCGCCGATAACTTCTTGCGAAGCTTTTCCTTGACGTTTTTCGACGTCGCCGGTTACTTTCCGGATAGATTTCAGAGCCTCTTTCTGTCCGGCGCTGTAATGTATGTTTCGAGGTATTTTTTCGATGGTTTCGCTTTCCGATCGGCTGTATTTTTCGAGATTTTCGCCCCGATATATGATTTTCGAGGGAATCATATTGCCGCTGTGGTCGGTTGCGGCAAATACAATGTATTTTTCGGGATTATACATTAAAGTATAACCGTCAGATGTTTCCATCCAGTGAATTTTTTCATCTCCTTTCAATCGCACTGTTATTTTGGTGCCGTCGGGCTGCGTTTTTTCAATCGCTTTCGGATTGGCAGGTACACCAAGAGCAGGGCTGCTTATTAAAAAGCAGCCCAAAAATAAATAGAAGAACATCCGATTCATCATCTTACAACTATTTTCTTGGAAATCGTATTTCCGTTTTTCTCAGTAATCGCTTTGACCACGTAAATACCGCTTTGTTTTAGCAAAAAGTCGGCGCTTTTGATCACCTGTTGAACGGCTACTTTTGTGCCGGTCACATTGAAAATTTCCACAGTTGCCGCTTCCGGAACAATAACGGTAATTTCTCTGCTGTTTGGACGAGAGTAAACCGATAGATTGAAGTCCGTTGCTTGTATTTTTTTGATATCCAGCAACGATTGTATGACGCCGAAGTTGGGACGGAGATGAATATAGCCCAAACCGAGGCTTTCGATTTTACTCAACTGTCCCGTATTGTTCGTTCTTGCATAGAAATGCCCGTCCGGGTCCAAATCGCAGATAATATAAAAACTATTCAGAGAGAAATCCTGAATTTCAAAGAAGTATTTTCCCGGAGGCAAGATGGTTTCAGGAACGGCATAAGCAGACGAAGTTCCCGCAATAACCGGTTGCCTAAGGGAGAAGAGGGCGTCGTCGATAGTCAGATTATCCGCTACGGGATAAACCGACAGGCCGAAATCCGGATTGAACGTTTGTTCACAAAATCCTAAAGTGGCGGAAGTTAGCGTATCCTGCACGGAAAGCTCATAGATAAGCCCTACTCTGACATTGGCGTCGCCGGTAGCGAATCCGTTCAAAAAGTTACCGGCTGCGGCATTGAAACTATCGTGCGCGAAAATTGAGTCGGAAATCACCCGCGTAAATTCAAACGTATTGTCTTCGGGAGCAGCATCCGCTTCGCCATTGATAGTAGCAGCAACCAACAAGTTCAGATCGCCTGCCGGCAAGTCTGTAAGATTAACGGTGAGCGGCACAGTAACATTTTTGTTTTGCTCTACAAAAAAAGTGGTCGAGCCTGCCGGTTGTCCGGCAATAGATGCTTCGATGCTTCCGGTTTCTTCGCTTTCCCCTCTGTTTGTAACCGTTACGTCTAAGGTTTTAATACCCGCTACTTGTCTTTTGGGTATAATGCGCGGAAAATTGATGGGGGAAATCTTTGCCAGCCGTACATCGTGCATTTTCACTTCGGAAACGGATGTGCGCCAAACCGCCAAATCACCCAGTATAGTAGAAACGATCGCTACTTGATATTCTCCTGCTTCGGAGATCTCCAGAATAATGTCATCGTCTATCACTGCACCGTATGTAGCCTTGTTGCTGTATGACTTTACCGGCGTCCATGTCAACGGGTCTTCTCCTGCTTTGCCGTAAGCGACGTAGAAATCGTCAAGTAACAAAAACCCCATAACCTCCCATCCGGCAGAATAACTGTAATCAAAACGGTATTTTCCGGGAGATAGCGTCATGCATCTCGATAGTAAAGGAAGCTGTTCGGTTTCGGGCCACAGGCAACCCAAATACGTATTGGGCAACCATCCGTCCACTTCGGTAGAAGTCCATTCCTTGCGATCTTCCGGATTCATAAAATCACTCACAAATGGAAATTCGGTTACCGGATCATAGTGGACAAGCGTCGTTTCGAAAGTATCGTTTTCATCGTTTTTGTCATCAGTAGCGATGCCCACAAATTGAATGGCATATTCGCCGGGTGCGGAAAAATCGGCTTTGATAGCGAACTTAACGATTGCCTCTTCATTTATACCGAGTTGATAGGCTTGCCAATATTCCGTTTCGAAGTAAATTATTTCTTCGACAGGTTCGCTATCGTTTATTTGATAACTTAGCGTTATGTCTGAAATCGGCTCTGTACCTACATTTTTCACCTTTACGGCGATTTCGGATTCGCCCGTCATATCGCAGGCAGAAGCGGGCAATACCATTTTAACAACCTCCAAGTCGGGAATACCGATAAAGACGCCCTTGTCGATAATGATGTTGTCGATGGCCATAACTCCACCGCCCGGTGTTTCACCCTCTTCACCCCAATCATCAGGGTCAGGATCAATACCCGCCGCAGAAAGGTATTCAAAAGCGATGTAATAGATTCCGGGGGCATCCGCCGTGAAGTTAACGGCTCGAAAATCCCACAGATATCCGTTCAAATTCGGATATTCTGCTGCAAGCGCCATTTCTTCCGGATTGGGAGTTGTTCCGTAAAGGATACGAAGCGTAAACTTGCCATACGGCATAAACTGAAACCGCACATTAATCTCTTTTGTGTCTGTAAAATCCAGGGGGTCGCTCACCAAGAAAGCGTGACCTTCCTCCGTTTCGTACGACCGGAGCAATTGCAGGTTACCTGCGCCACCATCCGCGTCCACATTATTCAGGTCGTAGTAGAAGGAAGTGAATCCGCTTACGTCCGTAAATGTCCAGTACAAAAGATCGTTTTGGGTATCAAAATCGGTAAGGAACGGCAATTGAAGAGGAACAATTTTTTTGGTTGTTGCCGTATATATGTTGTTTCTGGGGTTCATATCATCGTCGTGCGTTAGCCATGCTTTTATGGTATAAATTCCACCGGCAGATAAATCGGCTTTGGCGTTGAACGTATATTCATATTCTTTTCCGACTTCAATCGGTGTGTTATAAGACTCTGTAACAACGGCTTCATCATTGATTTGGTACGACAAATCAACAGAAGAGAAATCAACCGCGCCGGGATTGGCAATGTAGACGGTAATCGGTTCGCTGTTCGTAAGATCAAACGAAGCGTCCGGTACACTTAAACCGGTAAGCGCTACGTCGTAATCGGGATTGTATTCTGCATAGCCATACTGATTAATAGTAAAAATGTATTCGTATCCCTTCTTAAAATGAAAACCATCGCCCGCTGACAGTTCGCTGTAGTTATCTCCCCACCAATATGTGGGATATGCCAGACTGTACTCACTTTCCGGGCTTATCCAAATGTAGAGAATAATAAGATTGTATGTTCCTTCCGGAATGGTTATACTGACTGATTCATCAAGTACTACATTGGTAGTTGCGAAATCAGAGGTTGCATCCGACGGCAAACGATATTCGCATATTTCAAAAAATTCGGGATACGATGATATCTGTTGCCAGTCTAATTCGCAATCCGGATCAAGGAACATCTGGAATCCTGTGCTGTCGCCCAGGGGGTCGCCTACTACGTTGAGTGTAACAGTAGCGGCATCCGGGTTTGTGGATTTCTTTATACTCACGTTCGTCTTAGAAGTACCCGCAGATGGATTGATTGCCGCTTTAGCGGTTTGAAACCGCTTAGCATGGGAGTTTACTGCGGCCTCCCTATCTTTTGCCGATTGAGCTTGCGTCGTAGCGCCAAAGACCGGCTGTCGCTTTAAGCTTGCAGCAAGCGCCTGCGCTTTTTGTTCGATTTTCGGATGATTGCCTACTTTTTGAACTGTGTTGTTTTTGTTAATACTTTGCAATGAATGCGTTTGCGCTGTTACGCCAAGTGCGAAAACAGTAAATAATACAAGGGAAATAAATAACTTTTTCATTTGAAAATTTTTAAAAATTTAGCCACTTAAATTATAGACTTCTATTATAAGTTTATCTTTATTATTTTACAAAAAAAGCCGAAATTCATTAAGACTTATTTATAAAATTAGACAAGGTTATAAAAAAAACGATAATTAGAAGGAAAATGTTCATTTAATATTGAGTTTTACTTTCTCAAAATCAAGATAACAATATTAAAAGTTGATAATTTTTTGAGGCGTTATGAAAAAGAATTAGTCTTTTATGCGTTATTTTCTTATTTTTCCCTAAACCACCAATCGAGGCATGTCCCGATTGGTGGTTTTTTTCTTACTTAAAGTTACATTTCTTAGTTGAAATTACAGTCAAACGATCATTTTCCGGTACACGCTGTTGCCGGATTGCATCCTGATTTTAACAAGATACAAGCCTTTTTGAGCGGCTTTCCAGTTCGCTCGCAATACGCCGGAATAAGAGGATTTATGCAGGATTTTCCCGCTCAGGTCAAAGACTTCCACCCCTTTTATCCAATCGTCCGTCGCTTCGATTACGATAGACGAACCGGCCTCCCTGTACAGGTTAATGGCCGGTTTTGCTGCCGGCTGATCAATACCTGTCGGGTCGGATGCTTTAAGATCAGGTTCGGAATCCGGAGCGGGTTCGGGATCAGGTTCGGAGCCGGAGGTCGGAATGTCCCTGTTTACGGCTACCCTGTATTTTATTTGCCTTGTATGGTCTTCCGACAAGCAGTAAATACGTGCCACGTTCAACTGGTGTGTCCAGCCGTCTTCCGACGAAACCGCTGCTCCGTCATGCGTAGGCCTTGCACCGAACGTAACGAAAGTTACGGTATCGGGGACGCTGACGGTATAGTTTGTCACATCGGGGCTAAATTCGGGAACCAGGACGCCGTGGCTTACTGTCAGGCTGCTCAGCGTGGCGATGGCGGTCATGGGATCGCGGAGCGGAGTGGCTCTGTTTATGGTTAGCCAATAGACCTTCGTACTCCCATCTTCTGCCGTGCATGTCATTGCACAGCGGGAGTCGGGCTTCGTGTTGCTCAACTGTACTGTAAAGTTCTGAACCCACGCCCTCGGGTGATTGGGCGTTCCCTTGACGGCAACAAATTTTACGGTATCGGCGACATTGACGGTATATTCCCTCACATTAGGGTCAAAGTCGGGAACCAGAACGCCGGGACTTACCGTCAAGCTCTTCAGCCTGGAGTCGTTACTTAAGAAGTAGCCGGGTTCGTATACCGGAGCGGCTCTGTATACGTCTACTTCGTAAGTAATCTGTGTTTTTCCGTCTTCTGCCTTACAGACAACACCCAAAGGGTTTCTACCCACCCACAATTGTTTTTGCTTCGCATACGAAATCGTCGTCGCTACGTCCTTCGGCGTTGCGTTGAACGCGAAGGAATCCACCTCGTAGGGAACGTTGACGGTATATTCCCTCACATTGGGGTCGAAGTCGGGAACCAAGACGCCGTAGCTTACGGTCAGGCCGCTCAGCGTGGCGTCGGTACTGACATTCGGATCGGGGATGGGAGGCGGGTCCTGAGCGGCCCTGAATACGCGTACTCGATAGCTTACTTGTGTTTTGCCTTCTGCCTTACATAAAAACTCAAAAAGGTTTCCTCCTGTATTCGCCCACAATTCGTCTTGTACATAATGCGAAATCGTCGCTCCTTCGTCATTCGCCGTTGCATTGAACTCAACGTAATTTACGTTGTAGGGGACTTTGACGATATATTCCCTCACACTGGGATTAAAGTCCGGGTACAGACTGCCGTGGCTTACGGTCAGACTGCTCAGCATGGCTCTGGTGTCCGGGTCGACGTCGGGGTCAGGCTCGGGATCGAAATTCGGCCATTCGGGGAATTGAACGGCTCTCTCTACCATTACCTGATACATTATTTGCGTTTCTTTATCTTCTGCTATGCAGTGAAATTGAAAGATGTCGTTGTGACCTGCACGCAATTCGTATTGCTCGTCTTGCGGAATAGAAATAATCGTCGCTTGCTCGTCATTCGCTGTTGCGTTGAACGTAACGGAAGTTACGTCGTAGGGGACATTGACGGTATATTCCGTCACATCGGGGCTAAATTCTGGAACCAGAGCGCCGTAGCTTACGGTCAGGCTACTCAACGTGGCGTCGGAACCGGGATTTTGGGCAAATACACTCATGCCCAAAGAAAACAACACTGTAAAAATTAAAATTTGTTTCATATCGAAAAATTTAAATGATAAATAATTATTAAATCGCTCTTTTTACATCTACTTCCTGCCCGTCGGCAATCAAAGAATGCAAATAGAGTCAATTTTTGTCGATTAGATTTGTTTTCTGCTTGATAAATTGAAGAGAAACAGGGAATAACATAATAAACAATGCTCCTCCCAGAGTAATCAATGTAAATGGCAATGTTAATATTCCTTTTTCAAAAGCGACAATGTATGCCCATGTACAAACAGGAACGAACAATAAAATTGAAGTAATCAGTCCGGGCGAAAATTTTCTTTTAACGATTGTTGTTCCAATATGGGCGAATAATCCGTTTATTGCAGCCAGTCCAACAAACATGAATGAAAAAACAGGGCAATCAAAGCCTGTAACAGAGGCAGAAATCCCCAAAATAATGACTGCGAAGTTAGCAATAAAAAACTCCGTCCACTCAAATTTCAATTTGGATGTATTTTGCGCCCATTTGCGCCAATCCAATACGTATTCTTCAAATATATGTCCTGTGTACGCAACCGTTAATATCCAGAATGGTAAATTGTCCATGACAGATTGAGAGCTTATTGCAACTGTTTCAAATTTTTGCTTGCGGTCAGCGAGCGCATTTGCGTAATGGCAACTTTATTGAGTTCTATCAGACGCCGGTTTTGCGGGAGTTCCTGTCTAATCAAGAGCGCA
>JAIRLY010000268.1 GCA_031259075.1 Dysgonamonadaceae bacterium
GAAGAGAATCATGAAATAAATAGTAAAACATAGAAAAATATGAAGAAGTTTAATTTATCAGTAATCACTGTATTAACCGTGTTTTGTATGACAACTTGCAAAGACAGACAACAAACCAATCCCTTTTTTGAAAAATGGGAAAACGCTTACGAAATTCCTCCTTTTAACCGAATTACAGTAGCAAACTACCGCGAAGCCTTTCTGAAAGGAATGGAAGAACAAACGGCTGAAATTGAAGCCATCGTGAATAATCCGGAAATGCCTTCGTTCGGAAACGTCATTGTGGCTCTGGATGCTTCAGGCCAATTATTACACAAGGTAGCCGGCGTGTTTTTCGCAGAATCAAGCTCGAACGGCACGGAAGAGATCCTCGCATCGGAAAGCGAAATCATTCCATTATTGACGCGACACAGCGATCAAATACTAATGAACAAACAATTATTTGAAAAAGTAAAATGCGTAAAAGAACATGCCGATACCGCCACTCTTACTCAGGAAGACCGACGATTGCTGCATGAAACGTATCTGAATTTCATACGCAGCGGCGTTAATCTTCCCGAAGGTCAAGCATCGGAATTGAAAAAAATCAATGAAGAATTATCCAAATTGGAAAATAAATTCGGCCAGAACGTATTGAACGAAACGGGCTCTTATCAATTAATTGTTGAAAATAAAGACGATTTGTCCGGACTTTCCAGCGATCAGATAGCTTCGGCGGCCGACCGCGCCGGAAAAGCCGGATTACCCGGTAGGTGGGTGTTCGGGTTAGATAATCCCAGCATCATGCCTTTCCTGGCTTCAAACGATAACAGTGAATTGAGAAACAAACTTTTAACTGCATATTTGAACCGTTGTAACAATAACAACGAATACGACAATAAAGAGATTTTGAAAAACATTGTTGTTCTACGCGACAAAAAAGCGAAACTGTTGGGTTACAATAATTTTGCTGAATACACCTTGGAACGGCGAATGGCTAAAAATTCTCAAAATGTGTATGCTCTACTGGATAAAATTTGGACGCCAAGCCTGAAAAAAGCCAAAGAAGAACGGGCTGAAATGCAGACTCTGGTAGGGGAGGGTAGAGGGCTAACAAGTTCGGATTGGAGGTATTACGCCGAAAAACTGAAAGTGGCTAAATACAATTTATCCGAAGAAGCCTTGCGTCCGTATTTTCAGGCAGAAAACGTGGTAAACGGATTGTTTTGGGTAACCAATCAACTCTACGGAGTTATTTTCAAGGAACGTACCGATCTTCCAAAGCCCAATTCGGACGTTCGCACTTTTGTCTGTGTCGACAAGGATGGCCAAACCGAATTGGGTGTTTTATTTATCGATTTGTATGCGCGTCCGGGACTGAAAACTGTGGGAGCATGGTGCGGAACTTACCGCGATGCTTATCAGGACGCAGCCGGCAAACGAGTGTTACCGTTGACTTACGTCTGCTGTAATTTCTCGGCTCCGATTGGTAGCGAACCATCCCTCTTGACTTCGGACGATGCGGAAACATTTTTCCACGAAATGGGTCATGCCATGAACAATTTATTTCAAAACGTAAAATATCATGCTACGGGTCATGTTCCCAGCGATTTTGTGGAACTTCCGTCTCAATTTATGGAACATTGGGTATTTGAACCGCAAGTATTGGCGCAATACGCGAAACATTATAAGACCGGTGAAACCATTCCGCAGGATTTGATTGATAAAATACAGGCGGCTTCCAAATACGGTCAAGGTTTTGCAACAACCGAGTATATAGCCGCTTCATATATGGATATGGATTACCATGTAAACGCTTCGCCGGAGACAATTGATGTGCCTGAATTTGAGGCGACCACTCTAAATAACCGTGGATTAATTTCACAAATTCCACCGCGCTACCGTAGTACCTATTTCAAACACACCTTCGAGGGTGGTTACTCGGCTGGTTACTATAGTTATATTTGGTCGGAAGTATTAGATTGCGATGCGTTTGAAGCCTTTGTAGAAGCCGGAAATATTTTTGATAAGGAAATAGCTGCCCGTTTCCGACGGCATATTCTGGAACCCGGATGTATCGATCCGGCGGATGAATTGTACCGGCAATTTCGTGGAAGGCAACCAGATGTCAACGCATTGTTGAGAAACAGAGGCTTGGAATAGCGTAACCAAAATTTGAATACAATATTGCCAATAGACTTCGTGGACGGAGGAGGGCACAAGGGTATTGGTGAGTATTTAATTTGTTGAAAAAACTTTTGGTCCGATTTTGTAGTGCTAGTAAAGCGTTATCTTTTCTGTGCAAGTTTTTATAATATGAAAATTTACTTTCAACTCAACTATCCCACCGTATGGGGACAAACGATACATCTCGCTGGTTCAATTCCCGCCTTGGGGCAATGGGAACCGGGCATTGCGCCGCAAATGCAAGCAATGGGTGACGGTTGCTGGCAGTATGAACTCGATTATCGCCCTGAGGGGACGGCTACAGTCGAGTACAAATTTTGCCTGATGAGCCCCGGAATGCCTTGGAAACCTCAATCTACTATCCGCTGGGAAAAAGGTTGTAACCGGGTGATCCGTTTCAACGAGTTAGAGGACGGTGTAACGCTCACCACTGCTAGCATCGAATTTCAGGAAGAAGATCCGCCCTGGAAATGTGCTGGCTTGGCTATTCCTGTCTTTTCTCTGCGAAGTCGGAATAGTTTTGGTATCGGCGATTTCGGTGATTTGCTGCTCATGATCGACTGGGTAAAAATCACCCATCAGAAGATTATTCAGATTCTGCCCGTCAACGATACCACCCAAACCCATACATGGCAGGATTCGTATCCCTACAATGCCATATCCATTTATGCTCTGCATCCCCTGTACATAAATTCGAATGTAATGGGCCGGTTGAGAGACGCTAAGCGAAGAGCGTTCTATCGAAGACAACAAAAAAAGTTGAACGCCTTGCCCGTAGTGGATTACGAAGCGGTGGATCAATTGAAGTGGAATTTTTTCAGAGAAATCTTCCAGGAAACAGGTGAAGAAGTGCTTCAATCGCAGTCGTTTTTTGCCTTTTTTGAAGAAAACAAAGAATGGCTGGTCCTATACGCCGATTATTGTTGCCGGCGTGACCATTCTTCCCTACCCGGGTTATATCATTATCTCCAGTTCCATGCTCACCAGCAAATGACCCAAGTTCGGGATTATGCCAGGCAACAAGGTGTCATCCTCAAAGGCGATATTCCCATTGGAATCAGCCGCGATAGCGTCGAAGTCCTGACAGAGCCTGCTTATTTTAATATGAATTTTCAAGCCGGTGCCCCGCCTGACGCTTTTTCAGTTGAAGGACAGAACTGGGGCTTCCCGACCTTCAACTGGTCGGCAATGGAAGCTGACGATTATCGGTGGTGGAAAAAACGCTTCCGAAAAATGGCCAGTTATTTCGATGCTTACCGCATTGACCATATCCTTGGCTTCTTTCGCATCTGGCAAATCCCTACAGGACAAACCACCGGACGAACAGGTTATTTCTATCCGGCTTTGCCGCTTTCGATTGCTGATATAGAACATACCGGTCTACTTCTCGACCGGGTGAAGGAGTTATTGATTGAAGATGCAACACAGGCACAACATTATCATCCGCACATTGCCGGTTGGACGATGAATGCCTGGCAACAGTTAAACGACACGGAAAGACAGGCATTCAACCAAGTGTATGAAGATTATTTCTATCGCCGAAACAATGAATTTTGGAAACAAGAAGCACTTAAACATCTCACGCCTTTGGTGAATGCAACAGGTATGTTGGCCTGCGGAGAAGATTTGGGAATGATTCCTCCGTCTGTTCCCGAAGTCATGCGCCAACTGCAAATCCTCAGCCTCGAAATCGAACGGATGCCCAAATCACTGGACAAGGAATATATTGATTTAGATATACTTCCCTATCGCTCGATCTGTACGACTTCCACGCACGATATGACCACATTACGCGGCTGGTGGAAGGAAGACAGAGAAAAAACACAACGCTATTACAACAATGTATTGAAAAAAAAGGGCGTTGCCCCCGAAGACTGTACACCTGAAATATGTAACCGAATTTTATATCGTCATTTATCCTCCCCCTCCATGTTCGTTATTATACCATTCCAGGATTGGCTGGCGATGGATGAAATTTTACGCACCCCCGACTCCGACGCTGAACGTATCAATATTCCAGCTTATTCGCGTTATTACTGGCGATACCGGATGCATCTCTCCATTGAAGAATTGTTAACAGCTGAAAAATTGAACGAAAACATCAGGGATTTGATTCGGAACACATTCCGGGATCATTGAATTCGAATTAATGCGGCGTTTGCACCAGTTCGATTAACTCCTTTACTGCCATTTTTTCTCCGTGTGTCATCGAATAATCGTTTAATCTGACCTTTATAGCGGCAAATGATGGTCGCAATATGGTCTTTCACCCGTCTAACGAATTCTTCACACGAAACATCCTGTCCGTTTTCATTCACAAAAAACCATTCGGACGATTGAGAATGCCCAATCGAGCAATGTTAGATGGTGGACATTCCGTTTATTTAATTATATAAATTTGCCTGTATGTTGTATTATTTGTTTTTGGATAAATAAAATTTTTCTGTATCATTTTTCAAAAAAAATATTTTATTGTCGTTCAATGTATTATTAAAAATCAATACAGAAAAGGTGCAATAAATTTGTATTATATCAAATATTTCCTGTACCTTTGCACCCGCTTTCCCTGATAGGTTTGACAGGTCTTAGGGGGTGGCGATTGGTAGAGATGCGATCTTTGAAATGATTTCATGCAACGTAGTACAAGCCGGTACGGGAATGAGGG
>JAIRLY010000016.1 GCA_031259075.1 Dysgonamonadaceae bacterium
CGGAAAATTCCGGCAACAGGAACCGTACAAACTTATTACGTACAATTATACAGCGATCAGGGCTATCTTAAAACGGTAACGTTTACTTCAAATCAGGAAACGGTTATAATTCCGCTGAAGGGCCTGCCGAACGGAAATTATTACATCAATATAGTCGATGTTAAAGGCAATGTAGTCGATCGAAAATACATACCGGCTTACTAAAAATGGATATGCATTTTTGAAGACAAAAGATAAAGGGCGACTTCTTGATTTTCCTGCATTTTTGTCTTTTTATTTAAACGATTGATTGCTTGTTTTTAGTATTTAAAAATCGGAAACTTCATACGAAAATAAACTAAAAGTTAAAAACTAAAAAATATT
Organism: Dysgonamonadaceae bacterium; assembly: GCA_031259075.1. GTDB lineage: Bacteria > Bacteroidota > Bacteroidia > Bacteroidales > Azobacteroidaceae > Azobacteroides. Next base: position 364 of record JAIRLY010000016.1, read on the forward strand.
GATTATTAAGAGTTTGGATCGAAATCCACACATTTTCATTCTCTTGGATACTTGTTAAACATGAATGTTTCATACGAATAATTTAAATATTTGACTTATATTTGTATCAAAAATCAAATAAAAGTTGTTATATGAAATTCACATCTCTTGCGCACTCTATTTTCGAGCAATCTATCTGTGATTACCATCAATGGAATAATATCGAAATAGATATTCAAAATCCTTATCCGCTGAAATCTATCGAGTATTATTTATATCTTAAAAACTGGATTGATACGGTTCAATGGCATCTGGAAGATATTATCCGTGATCCGGAGATTGATCCGGTGAAAGCGTTGGCGATTAAACGAACGATTGATAAATCGAATCAGGATAGAACGGACTTAGTGGAACTGATTGATAGTTATTTTCTTGCGAAATATAAAAATATTCCGGTAAATAGCGATGCAACAATCAACACCGAGAGTCCGGCGTGGGCGATAGACCGGCTTTCCATTTTGGCGCTAAAAATATTTCACATGCAGGAAGAAGTAAACCGGAAAGACGCCGCCGAAGCGCATCGTCAAACAACGTCGCATAAACTGAGTGTTTTATTGGAACAAAGAACGGATTTATCTACTGCTATCGACCAACTTTTACAAGACATTGAATCGGGAAAGAAATACATGAAAGTCTATAAACAAATGAAAATGTACAATGATCCTTCTTTGAATCCAGTTCTTTATGGAAAAAAATGAGATATGGCTCGTACTTTGGCGATTCGTTTATCTTCCTTAGGTGATGTGGCAATGGCGATCCCCGTTGTATATTCAGTAGCTAATCGCTATCCGGTCGACGAGTTTATATTGCTCACAAAGAAACCTTTGCTTCCGCTGTTTATTAATAAACCTCCGAATCTGGAAATTTTCCCTATTCATACGAAAGGGAAATACAAAGGAATAACAGGAATCTGGAAACTGATCCGGAAATTGGATAAAAGAGGTATTGATCAAATAGCCGATTTGCACCAAGTGTTGCGTTCTATTGGAATAGATTGGTATTTCAGATTAAAAGGGAAAAAAATAGCGGTCATCGACAAAGATAAAAAAGACAAAAAAGCGCTTACGCGGAGAAAAAAAAAGAAAGTTACACCTTTAAAATCTTCTTTTGAACGCTATCAAAGGGTTTTTGAAGAATTGGGATACAATGCTTCTTTGAATTTCGTTTCTTTATTTGCAACTAAAGATAAAAGGGAAGAAACTCGAATAGGAATAGCGCCGTTTGCAAAGCATCAGTGTAAAATTTATCCTTTCGAAAAAATGGAAGAAGTCGTTCGGTTGTTGAATGAGAACCTTTCTACTAAGATTTTTTTATTCGGCGGAAAAGAAGAATACCGCTCATTGGAAAATTTGGCAAAAAAATACGAACGGGTAGAGGCGATTGCCGGACATCTAACTTTCTTTGAAGAACTCTTAATAATGAACAGTTTGGATATTATGCTTTCAATGGATTCGGCCAATATGCACTTGGCGTCGCTGGTAAATATTCCGGTTGTCTCTATTTGGGGAGCGACACATCCCTATGCAGGTTTTTACGGATACAATCAAGATCTTGGAAATGCCATTCAACTGGATATGGATTGCAGGCCGTGTTCTGTTTTTGGAAACAAATCTTGTTGGAGAGGCAATTTCTCCTGTATGAGAGATATAACTCCCGAACAGATTGTAGAAAAGATAATGATCAACTTGAGATAATTGCCTGTATCTATCTTCTTTCGTTTTCCGTCTATATTTCCTTTTTATGCGTTTGTGTGTAATTGAGAATTTAATGCAAAGTAATCGTTATTTACAAACACAAATCCTGTTTTTGAAGTTTCGCCAATATCAGCGCGACCACAAAAATATATACGAAATTTTCGATAAAAAAGCACATCGCGGCAGGTGGCAGCAATTGCGCCAAAGGTGGCTGTGGTTTGCTTCGAAGTAGAACTTTTCCCTTTTTGTCGTTATTTCTCCAATCCATTGATACTCTATATATTAAATACTATTCGGAACTTTGCACTCTGAATTTGTTTTAATATTACAATGGCAACATCCGTCAAACTAAAATTTCTACCCTCGAAAGTCAGCGGGAAAGAGGGCGCAGTCTGTCTACAACTGATTCATAATCGAAAAATTAAATTGCTACGAACACGGTTTAAACTTTTTCATTCGGAATGGGATGAACGAAAAAACACAGTCGATCTTAGAGAATGTGAGGCAAAACGCCAAAACCGCCTTATTGCCGCAAAAGCAGGATTGGAAGCGGAATTGAGGCAGGCAAATGATTTAATTCGAGTGCTGAAAACAAAAGGCGATTTTACGGTTTCGGAACTTGCCGCTCTGCACGTCAGCAACTCGTTCAATGGCTGTCTTTTTCCTTTTATCGAACACACTGTCAAGCAATTAAAAGACAACAACCGCAAAAAATCGGCAACAATTCTGCTTACAGCCAAGCGCAGTTTTAAACGCTTCCGAAACGGACAGGACATTTCGCTTGACAAACTCGACGGCGACCTGATGCAGCGATACGAAATTTTTCTCAAACAGTCGGGAATGCTCAAAAATACCGTTTCCTGCTATATGCGCTCACTACGTTCTGCTTACAATCAGGCAGTTAAGCAGGGATTGACAGAGCAGAGAAATCCTTTTGCCAACGTTTATACAGGGATAGATAAAACCATAAAACGCGCAGTGAATGAAGATGTTATACTGAAACTTAAAAATCTTGATTTAGCGGGAAATACCTGTCTTGCGTTTGCCCGCGATTTGTTTCTGTTCAGTTTTTATATGCGCGGCATTTCATTTGTCGATATGGCAAATCTGCGAAAATCCAATGTGCAAAACGGTTACATCGTATATTTTCGCAGCAAAACCCGCCAAATGCTGACAGTGAAAATTGAGCCGTGTATGCAGGAAATTATTTCGCGATACGAGGCACAAACCGTTGATGATTATCTGCTTCCGATTTTTACTGCTGCCAATCGCATCCACGCAAGCCAACTGCGCAACTACAACAAACGTCTGCGCCGAATTTCGGAAACACTCGGTTTGGACAAGCCAATCAGTTCGTATGTTTCGCGGCATACTTGGGCGACAATCGCCCTTCGGCGCGGCATTCCCATCGAAATCATCAGCGAAAGTATGGGACACGAAAACGAGGCGACAACGCGGATTTATTTGGCATCGCTTGGGCAGGCGGTGGTGGACAGGGCGAATGCGGAGATAATCAGGTTGGAGTGATTTATATCGCATTTACGATAGTTTTCTAACATCGTTTCTGCTTGATAGAAACTATTTGTAATCAAATCATTATGTTTTCAATAAAGGATTTATTAAGCAAATATTAAGCATTTTATAAAGCAAAATCAGGTTTTTCTAACATCATTATGCTTAATATAATATTTCAGTCCTTTATTTATGCCAATTGTTGTCAGTATTTGATTGTCGATCAATTGTTTTAGTATTCGTCTCAATTTGTAGATATTCACTTTATCTTCTATTTTTTTATGTATCTCGCCGAAGGAAATTCCGGATTGATTTCGGATAATATCTGTGAGAACTTGCTCTAAACTGGTGTTTGAACTTGTTTTGGACTCTGTTTGATTATTATCTTTAGGATGAAAAAACAATGCAGATGGTGCGTAAATAGTAGCTTTTCCATCCCCTGTCTTTTTAACCATCCCATATTCGAGCAAATTACCAAGCCAAGTTCGCAAACTCTGTTCTTCGTTTTGATTCAACAGTTTAGACAGTTCGGTCGCAGAGTATGACTTTTGTGCCAACAACCCCAAAGTGATTATTTCTTTTTGTTTCAAGGCAAAATTATCTATTGCTTTGTTCATCAACAGAATAATATCCCTACTGACAAAATCTTTTTGAACAGTTACAACTACTCTGTCATCTTCTTCATACACAGTCGGTAATGCTTTACCTATACGCAACAGAGAGGCATAAATCATATCGTATCCGCTACCTTCTTTTTCCATCAGATTCAAGTCGTAGCACACTTTTGAAAGATTTTCGTTTCGTCGCACTGACCTCGACAGAATATTTCGAGGCGTAACGCCGTATGGCAGCGTTCCGGGATTATGTATTTCCAATCTGTCGTGATAGATATTGATAAAAATGTCGCCGCGAGCGGTATATGTGCGGTGAACTAAAGCATTGGTACACAATTCCCTGATTACTGCTTCCGGATAGAAAGGAATATTGCGACGATAAGCGCCGTCAGGAATTTCTATTGTTTCCTGCCAATCGGGGACATCGTGCAAAATACTTTCAAGTATCTCTTTGGGATTCAGATAGTAATCGTCGAGCATCATCTTCCAGACCTTTTCGTCGCGCTCATTGTAACGAATGACCTGAACAGCAGGCGCGAATTGCAGCGCAGTTCTATCCCGTCGCTCGCCAATCCAAAGAATTCCGAGATTGGTAAGAAATCCGCCCTTTTGAAATCCATAATAATCGAGGATTTCTTCATCCGATTTTTCTTTCACAAATGCACTGACTCTCAACGAAGAACGTACATCGTACAGAAAAGCCGCCAATTTTTTCTCGTCCACGTTCTGTATTTCAACTCGTTTTGCAGTCGATTCCTCCCACACAAAAGTATTCTTGTCGGCTGCTACTCTCGCAATATCTTCGGGCATGACCGGTTTACAGACATCTGCAACACGGATATAAAATTTTCCGTTGGTTGTTGAAGCAAGTGAATTGACGTTGCGTATCACGGCTACTTTGATATATTCCGCTTTGTTTGAGGCTGTTTCAACAGAAACTGCAACACTAACATTGATGGCTCGTTCTGAAATCTTTTTATGGATAATTTCGGTAACTGATTTGTTTTCAATCGTTTAATTTTCAGGAGGTAATGCTGCATCGTCTTCAATACCAATCAATATAGAGCCACCGTGCGAATTGGCGAACGCAATACAGTCTTTCGCCAACTCGTCCCAGTCAGTGTTTTTGTCCCTTTCAGAAAACGCAACGATTTTTTGTCC
>JAIRLY010000405.1 GCA_031259075.1 Dysgonamonadaceae bacterium
TTGGTCACTTCAAAGAAAGCATCTATCAGGGAGATACGGAAACGCTTTATTTGTTTTCTGATTTAAAATTTAAACAGGCTCTAAAAGTCCGCCATTATTTATTAGTGATTTTGCGAAAAGCATAATAAGTTTCTGAAACTGCAAGGATACAAATTTAAGCAGACACCTGAAGTGGAACAAAGGCTTTAAGAGCAAGACCAGATTGCTAAATATTTTAAGCTCACCTAAAATTGTATATCATATTGTGTTTAACTTGTTTATCAAGTTCAAAACATCTCTATTATGTTTCCATTTGAAAATTTTTGAATTAATAAATGCTCTTATTATTATGTTGTTGGAAGTAATTGAGATTGTATATGTAACATTAGTTTCAAATGTACTTACTTCTTTTAAATTCCAAGTTCCTGAGCCTTTAAATGGTGCAAATACATAATCAAATTCGATTTGATTATCTAATATTTTTCTATATTTCAGTCCAAGTGTCTTAAATGCTATGGGTTTGAATTTAATTAATTGATTTTGTCTGTCAAATTTCGTATTATAGTTATTCCACCAACTCTCATAGTTGTGAAGGTCAAACATAAAACACTTCAATTTATTCATTGGCTGTTTAACCTCTTTTTCTATCAAAATTATTGTCATCACTTATTTTGTGTTAGAGGATTAAACCGACAGAGAGTAGAAGAGAAAATATCAATGCATTGCGAGCCGTTTCCTGAAGAATAACAACCAAAGCCTTTCCTTCGTAAATGCAAACCATTTTTCGCCAAGTGAAAAAATGAATAGGGATAAAGAGTATGGGTAATAAAGCTACAAAGTAATTACCGGTAAACCAAAAGTATTGGCATAACAAGACTGCTGCTAAACCATTGAAAAGATAAAAATAGCGTCCGAAGCGTTCTCCAAATAAAACGACAGTTGTAATTTTCCCTGTCTTTCGGTCAGTGTCGCGGTCGCGGTAGTTGTTGGCTACCATAATATTAATGACAACCAATCCCACAGCCACTCCGCACAGCGTTACGGCAGTAGTCCATTGGAGAGCTTGCACATAATAAGTAAATCCAACGGGAACAATTCCGAAAAAGATAAGGACGCAAATATCTCCCCAACCGTGCGACGAAAGCGGATAAGGACCGCCGGAGTATGCCAAAGCAAAAAGACCAATAATAGCTCCGATAATAATGAGTTGCCAACCTCCATAATAAATAAGCGACAAGCCGAGCAAACCGTCGAGAGCGAGTAATCCTAAAGTAGCCCGGAGCATGGTTTTGGGTTTAATCCACCCTTCGGCAACAGCACGTTTCGGACCCAGCCGTTCTTCGTTGTCGATACCTTTCTTGTAATCGAAATAATCGTTGGCAAAGTTGGAAATAACTTGTGCTATCAAAGCAAATAACAAGCAGATAAGAGCCGGGATTAAATGAAAAGATTGAGCCGAAAAAGCTAAAGCCCAACCCACAATTACAGGGCTGGCGGAAGCAGGCAAAGTATGTGGCCGGGCAGCCAGTATCCATGCTCTTGGTGGGTGTCTTTCAACATTTTCCATTTGTTTGAACCGCAAAGGTAGGAAAAATTTATAACTTTGTACACCATAAAAAAGAGATGAATAGAACATGACATATAAAGCAGAAAAAATAGTCCCTTTTGCCGACCGTGAAAACACGAAAGGCGAACAAATCGAAATCATGTTCGATGAAATAGCGCCTCAATACGACAAATTAAATCGAATGATGTCGTTCTATCTCGACAAAGCTTGGCGCAAGAAAGGAATTTTATCGTTGAAAAAGTTCAATCCACAGAGAATTTTGGATGTTGCTACCGGAACGGGCGATTTAGCCGTCGAAGCCTATAACTTACTTCAACCGGCTTCGATTGTAGGAATAGATATTTCGGAAGGCATGATGGATGTCGGACGCAAGAAAGTAACCTCTCTTGGATTGGATGATAAGATAACATTCGGTTGGCAAGACTGTATGGATTTACAATTAGAACCCGATTCTTTCGATGCCGCCATTATGGCTTTCGGCGTGCGTAATTTTGAGAACCTCGACAAGGGCTTGCAAAGTATTAAGAATGTTTTGCGTCCGGGAGGGAAACTGATGATTCTGGAGCTATCCACGCCTGAGCATTTTCCAATGAAGCAGGGATACCGCTTGTATAGCCGATTTGTCATTCCGGCGTTAGGAAGGAGATTGTCTAAAAGCAAGGAAGCGTATAAATATTTACCCCGCTCTATTGAAGCCTTCCCACAAAATGCGGAACTGAAAGCGATTCTTGAGAATAATGGTTTTGACGAAGTGGATTACAAAAAATTATTTCCCGGCGTTTGTACGCTTTATCTTGCTACAAAGTAAATGAATCGTTTATATCTAATTTTCATTGTAATTAAAACTTCCATCTTTTTCTAAAACAAAAAATATTTCGTATTTTTACAAGCAAGAGTTGTTCTTTGTATTGTATAAAATGAAGTAAATCATGGAAGTTCGCTGGTTTCTATATCGTTACCTATAAGTAAAATCATTTTTGCTATGCGTTGATTTTCATCTGATTAGATGAGATTATATGTCTTGCTACGTAAAATGTCAAATCTTTATCAATTCCGCAGAGGGCACCGATTTCTTTGAGGTAGGCATTTATCTTTTGATTACTTGGTACAGGTAAAATACGGTTATCAGGTAGTGTTCTTTCGTATTTCTTAATAATCCGCAAAGGGATTTCAAGCAGGGGTATATTAAACGATACGCCTGTTTTTTCTCTTTTACCTACAATCCACATATTTTCATCGAACAACATGCGGATATTATCTTTTCGTAGATTTTTAACGTCGATATATGCTAATCCGCAAAAGCATGAAAAGACAAAAATATCACGAACTTGCTCTAATCGTTTAGTGGGGAATGTTTTTGCCATTATCATTTCGACTTCATGTTGCAACAAAAAAAACCTATCCACTTTTTTAATTCGGATTGTATAATTAGCGAACGGATCAGCTTTTATCCAACCGTTATTTTTTGCCCTGATAACTATCCGTTTGAAAAACTGCATGAATTTAGCCGTAGTGTTTGGATTACAGCCGCAAGTGGTCAATAGAAACACTTCAAAATCAGTAAGGAAAAGATGGTTGATTTCCTTAAAAGAAATATCACTTAACTTATATTTCTTCTTGATGAAGTTGGTTAGATGTTTCCTTGTTACTTCGTACTTTTGGAATGTTACCTTTGATTTGTTGATACCGATTAACTTCTCGATATCCTCGTTATGGCGTTTGAATTGTTCCAGAAGGTAATGGTCTTTAGAACTACCACCGAGAAAGTGGTTTTTTACTTTTTCAGCCGTAACGTTAATATCGCTTAGCTGAACTTCATTGTACACATTAAATAAAGCAGAACGTGTTTTTTCAATTAATTCGTTGATTTCAACTGCTTCATTTGTACGTCCGGTAGCTTTGCCGACTTTTACATCCCACATATCAGGATGAATGTCTTTCTTAATTCCGAAACGTGCTTCTTGTTTGTCGATTGTTATTCTACAAAAAATCGGCATGTTTCCATTCGCTTTTTGCTTATCTCTTTTCAGGTAAAAGAGAACACGAAATGTACTTCTCATAAATTCAATTTTTAATGTTACAAACTTAATTTAACTATTTGAAATTGAGTTTTATGGAACACTGCCAATACTGGACACTTCACCGCCATTTTCAGACAAATCGTACCCCTTTTTTCAGAATCCAAAAAGGGGTACGATTTAGAGTGAACTGCACCCAGAAAGTTGGACATAACACGCATAGATTATGTCAGAAAAACGTAGGAGTTATAAAAAACATTCTTATTCAGAACGGTTACAAATCGTTTCAAAGGTTCTGGACGAACATTTTCCAATTCGCACAACGGCCAAATTGTTTGATGCCAACCAGAGACAAGTAAAGTATTG
>JAIRLY010000422.1 GCA_031259075.1 Dysgonamonadaceae bacterium
GCTTGCAACAAAACCGTTTACATTCCGGTCGAGAGCACCCGAACGGAGTACCGGGACAACTACCTGCGGGATTCGATTTACCAGCGGGATTCGGTGTTTATAAAGGTGAAGGGCGACACGGTTTGGATGGAGGTATACAAGTATCTTTACAGAGATAAGCTGTTGCGGGATTCGATCTATCTGAACGATACAATCCGTATCCCTTATCCGGTGGACGTACCGGGTGAACGGGTCAATTATGTTACCGGATGGCAAAACTTCCAGATATGGCTGGGCCGGATTTTAATGGCGATTGTTTTGGGTTATCTTATTTTCAGGTGTCTGAAGAAAAAGTTTTTCATAAAATAGATAGTTATGAAGCCGCCCGGTCTGTGAAGATAGGGCGGTTTATTTTTTAATACTGCGAACATTCAAATATATAATTTAAGACTTTTCTGTTCAGAATATCGACCGGGGAAAAATCTTTTTCGATATACCCTTCCGTAATCCGGTGTGCTGAAGCATGATTCAGACAAAAACCAACTAATTCGGTAGATGCGCCGCACTTGTTTTGGGCGATGGTAGCCCAAGTATGCCGAAGCCAGTAGACGGTTATTTTTTGTATGCCGGCTTTCAGGCAAAGGGATTTCAAGCCTTTATTGACGGCGGTTAGAAATATATCGGAATTGGCGTAATGTTCCGAAAAATTAAACAGCTTCCTTCCCCCTTTGTATTTTTCAAGCAGTGGCAATATTTCTTCGTTTATGAGCACTTCAATGTATGCTTTGTCTTTTCTTTTCCCCTCTGTTTTTGTCCGGTTATAGCAAAGTTTTCCGTTCCTTAACCCTGTTTTATCTATATTATACAGGTCAACCGTGTTGATTCCCATTAGATACAGGACAAGCAACAAAACATCGCGTGCAAGGACTTCGCGGGGAACCGACGGAGAAACGGCAAGTATTTTTCTTATCGTTTCCGCGTCCGTTGTGCGTTTTGACGGAACGTCCGCGTCCGGTATTCTGACCGTTTTAAACGGCTGGCCGGAAATTTTAATTATATTCCTGTCGTAATCGTTGTATTCCATGCATCCTTCATCAAACAGTTTTTTAACGAGAACCGGATACATGTTTTTTGCTCTTTTCGTCGTACTGGAAAGGATTTCTATCCAGTTTCTTAATTCTTTTGATGTAATGTCGGAGAAATAAATACTTTTCCCGTAATGTTTTTCAAGGGAATTGAGAGCGCATGTGTAATTGTTTGCCGGCTTTCGTCTGCCGGCGACTCTCATCTTGTCGATGTATTTTCTTGCAAAATCGGAAAACGATATGTCCGATGTCTCGGCTGCAAGGAACTGCTTTATTTCCTTAATCGTCCAGCTTTCAATGTTTAAGTTGTTTAGTTTGTCCGTGTATTGCTTTATTTTTATCCAGCAATTGGCCAGAATGGTACGGTCGGCTATCTCGCCTTTTTTGATGCCGGATTTATGCACCGACATGGTAGTTTTTATGTAATCCGTCTTTGAATTGTGACTGATGCGGATGTAAACCGTATTGAATTCCCTGTCTTTTGTCCTGACCGCGGGATTGAATGTTGCCATGATATTTGTAATTTATTTGTAATTTTTTTCTGCAAAAATAACAAATTTATTTCAATATTTTAGCAAATAATAAGATAATAAACGATTTTACAGTACTGAATAAATGCCGCTTTTAGGAGTTATTTAGCTGATTACAGGGGAGTTATAAATAAATATTTTTTTGTGACCCCGACAGGACTCAAACCTGTGACTTGCAGAACCGGAATCTGCCGTTCTATTCACTAAACTACGGGGCCATGTTTTTTGCGAAAACAAAGGTAGATAATTCTTTTTAATTACACAATAGTTGGATGCAATTCAATACAATGATTTACTGAAAAATGTGAAACAATCCGGACTTTGCAACAGGTATCGTAAAGTAACCGGATTGTTTCGGCTGTTTATGCAAACAGACTGTTTTTTTATTTAACCACTACAGGCGTTTTGAATTTATAAACATTTCCTGATGTATCGAATATTTCCGTATAAATAATGTAGATACCTGTTATCAACTTGTGGTTCGAATCGCCTTTACCATTCCAATAGATAATACCATTGCTTCCTAAAATTTCATTATTGGCAAGCGTCTTAACTATTCGTCCGGAAGCGTCATAAATGAATATACGGCAATTATATTCCTGTTTATCTAATTGATATCTAATGCCATACTCTCCATTATCCATTACAGGATATTCGACGTTTATTGAACTGTGATTAATAATTTCCATCCCTGTTTTTTTAGAAAATTGCGAATTTTCGTATCCGGGAGTGCCGTATCCGCTTTGGCTGGTAGCTGATAACCAATTGCTCGCTTCAGTGGCCGGAACATCAAAATCTACTCTTTCTAAAGCAACTCCTTTTTTATTTGTAATTCCATTGGAATGCATGGATTCATTATAATAGAATTCGTCTACAACTTCATTTGTAATGTTATTCAGAAGTACGGCACAACCACCGGTATTTGCTAAAGACGGCATATTTTCCGGTTCGGAAAAGAAAGATTCTTCTCTGCAATCGAAAAATTGACAAACTAATTCTCTGTTTTTAGTTATTACGACGTATTCTTCCGGATGTAAAAACAGAGGTAAATTAGTCAACGGATAGGCAGTGTTGAATGAGCCGTCGGATGGTTTACGACTGGTAATACTCAAATAACGCAGATCAATTATTTTGTCGGAACGATTGTATAATTCTACATATTCGTTCCCGCCGGCAGGCGGATTAAAGAGTATTTCGTTGATAATAACATCCGAAGGAATAGCTTCGTAAGCATTTCCAATGAAAATAGAATTATCTCCTTCTAATTTATTGTTTGATAAATCTTTAACTTCCAACAAAAACAATTCAATCAAATCTCCGCGAGGAGGAAATTTGTTTAATTGAATTGTAACGGCGGTTCCTTGCGGATAATTCGTTTCCACATTAATAATATTATACGAAGCGTCTTCGATTAAGTAGGACGTTTTATCCAGAAGAGAATTTCTATTCATTGGTTTAGAGAAGTTTATTGTCACTTTATTATCCTCTGATAAAGAAGTAGACAGGATTTCCGGTTTATAAGTATCGGAGTTATCCGATTTGACTGAATTTTCCTTTCCCGGTGTTCCTCCCGAAGGATCAATCGATGCCGACCAATTTTCGGCAGTGTTGGAAAGATTGTTCAAATCGATACATTCCAAAGACCATCCACCTGTTTTTTTCGTATTGTCTCTGTACATCTGATCGGAGTATTCAAACCATGAAATCAATTCGTTTTGTGTATTTCCAAACATCAACAATTTACCGGTATTGGCTAAAACGGGGAAAGAGGTCACTCCATTTACATTGACGTCATTTCCAAACCATTCTGTTCCGGTTGTTTTACACAAAACAAAATAACTTTTAGGTGCAATCGTTTTTTCCGGTAAAGCATACGATTTATCGTCATAGAAAAACAGACAGTTTTTCAGTTGAAATGTCTTATCCGTTGTGTTGTACAATTCGACATATTCGGGATTTTCCGAGCCTGAACCCGGATTAGCCATAATTTCACTAATAAGAATATCGCCTGCTCTCGGAAAATCGGAATTGAGATTAGGATCCGGATCTTCAATCTCCAATGTTTTTACTACAAAATCGTCAAAGAAAAATAATTTGTTACGGGTTGATGTGAAAGTACAAACAATTCCAAACCAATTACTTATCAACGTCTCTGTGATTTTGCAAGTTCCTTCCAAAGTAAAATCGGTTTCCTCATTTAATCTGGAATACAACTTAAAATCTCCGGAATTATCTAATGTTGCTTTGATATTCAAAGCAACCGAAGAAGAATCCAGCCGTTTCTTCTCACCCTGAATCAAGGTTTTGTTGTTTCCTCCTTTTTGAGATTGCATCAGACAGACATTTTTGTCGGTATATCCAATTCGAATGAAAAGCCCATTGAGTTCTCCCGTGAGATTTTCCTCATCGCTAACGATGTAAATTTTAGAATAATTAGAAGAAGTAGGGTTAAATCCCATTTTGACATAAAATTCCCAGCTTGCATTTTTTACAATAGAAGAATGGGTTTTCAATTGAGAGGGTGAATGATTATCAACGGAATTCAATTGCAATTGCATGGATTCATTGATAACAAATTCGGCGTTATCACCGGTCCAGTCAACTCCACGATCGGAATCAGGTCCACTCAGGAACAATCCGTCATTGAAGTTATCACTAAATTGAGAAAAAGCAGTTAAAGACTGCAAAACAAGAAGAATAAAAATAATTTTCCTCATGATACATGTTGGTTTAGTTATTAATTATTAATTTTGCAGGCTCAAGCCCTGCAATTTGGTTTGGTTATATTAATAGTGTTCCAAATATATTTGCAGGTTTTGGAGCTGCAATGTGTTCCGGTTATTAATATATCCGGTGCAAATGTAAGATTAATTTTGAAAACACAAATGATTTTTATAAAATTTTTTCAAAAAAAAAAGTAAAAAATGAAGATAGCTATTGTTGGAGCAAGTGGAGCGGTAGGTCAGGAATTTCTACGGGTATTGGAAGAAAGAAGTTTTCCGTTGGATGAATTGATGCTTTTGGGTTCATCTCGCAGTGCAGGTAGTGCCTATACTTTTCGCGGGGAGCAAATCACAGTAAAAGAACTGAAACAGAATGATGATTTTAAAAGTGTAGATATTGCTTTTACCTCTGCCGGCGCCGGTATATCTAAAGAATTTGCCGGAACGATTACTAAATACGGCGCCGTGATGATTGATAATTCCAGCGCTTTTCGTATGGACGACGATGTTCCGCTGGTCGTTCCGGAAGTCAATGCAGAAGATGCAAAGTATCATCCGAGAGGAATTATTGCCAATCCGAATTGCACGACAATTCAGATGGTAACGGCATTGAAACCATTGGAACAACTCTCTCACATTAAGCGGGTTCACGTGGCTACTTATCAAGCCGCTTCGGGCGCAGGGGCAGCCGCTATGGATGAATTGGTCAATCAATACAGACAAATTGTGAATGGAGAAAAACCAACGGTCGAAAAATTCGCTTATCAATTGGCATATAATCTTATTCCTCAAGTGGATGTTTTCACCGAAAACGGTTATACAAAAGAAGAAATGAAAATGTATAACGAAACGCGGAAAATTATGCATTCCGATGTAAAAGTAAGCGCAACGTGTGTGCGTGTTCCGGCTTTAAGAGCACATTCCGAAGCAATTTGGATCGAAACCGAACGTCCTGTTTCGTTGGAAGAAGCGCGAGAAGCATTTGAACGGGCAGAAGGAATTATTGTTCAGGATTGTCCGGAAAAGAAAGAATATCCGATGCCTTTGTTTGTGGCGACTGAAGATCCGGTGTATGTAGGCCGTATTCGAAAAGACATTTCCAATCCCAACGGACTTTCGTTTTGGTGCGTGGGCGACCAAATAAAAAAAGGAGCAGCGCTGAACGCCGTGCAAATTGCGGAATATTTACTATCTATGTAGCGGCGACCTTTTGCACGATACAGTGTAAACCTTCGGACAGGTACATCTTGCCGGTAGTAGATGGCTCTTTAATTTTGCCGGACGAATAGGAAAATACAAATTAATGCTGAATATATTACTTTTTTTGCTGAAAATTAAATTAATTCATGAAAATATTATATATTTGCAACGAATTTTAATCTTACTTATTAATTAAAAAATGAAAAAGTATTTATTAGTATTAGTGATGGCTTTAATTAGCGCTTCTGTAATTAATGCCCAAGAAAGTTACAAACCGGGAGCAGGTAGTTTCTCGTTAGAAGTTGGTTTCTCTCCGTTTGCCGCTAATGGAAGCGCGATTTCTCTTCCAAGCGGATCTCTTACGGGTATTTATTCCCTTAACGATGCTATAGCTATTCGTTTGGGATTGGGTTTTAGCCAGACATCCGCAAGTACGGATGATAAAACCAATAAAATTAAAGGAAGTTATTCTGAGACTGAATTTTCAATTACTCCGGGTATTGTGTATTCTTTTGCAGGAACTGCAAAATTAACTCCTTATGCAGGTGCTGAGTTTTTAATTGGTTCTACAGGATCTTTTGGGGAACGGGAAAGCAACTATGGATCAAACAATTCGAGTAAAACGACAAGAACGAATATGGATCTGAATGGTGATCGGTTTGGGATCAATACGTTTGGTATTGGTGTGTTTACCGGATTCAATTATTATTTTGCCAAGAATCTTTATATTGGTGCAGAAGTAGGACTCGGTTATACGTCTGTTTCTTTGAAAGATGGTGAAATTACACAAGGCACTACTGCTACGAAATATGAAAATGAAAGCACTGCGAGTGCGATAGGTTTTCATGCTACACCTACTCTTCGTTTAGGTTGGGCTTTCTAAAAAGTTAAAAAAACAAAGGATAATTTATTACAAGAATTTTCCGGGGTATTTATTTCACACGACATCGCATTGCTTATGTCGTGTGAAGTTTTTTAAACCTTAGTAACCGATGTATTATACTTCACAAGGAATGGAAAATAGAGAAAGGAAAGCCGGAGGCTTTCCTTTCTCTATTTTCCATTCTTAGCTTTTAGTTTTTAACTTCTAGCTTTCCTTAGACTACATCCTCCTGACACAACGGACATAGAAGTAGAGCGCCTTATCGTAGTAGTACCGAGCGCCACTACCGAAGTTGAAGCGGTAGGCGTTGTTAGCTGAGTACTCCGCACTACTCCAATAGAGGAGGGAACGCATGGCGGAACCGCCGGCGAAATCACTTGACGATCCGGTAGCGCTACTACCGTTGCCGCCCAAAGCATTATACAGGGCGCGAAGCTCGCGAATGTTAGGCAAATACCAGTCGTCAAATCCATCGAAAGTCCCGTTACAGGCTGAAACGGCATTCGGCCACATGGTAGCACTGCCGCTGTTACCATCCGCTTTGTATACGCACAAATCCTTATTGGCAGCGGTGAAAGCGCTGAACAAATCATCGTCATTAGCAGTGTAAGACAGACTGCCTATCTGCACATTAGGCGCCCAACTTTCATCGGTACTTGTACTGGCAGGTGTCTGTCCTTTAGCGATATCGCCCGAAACATTGTCATAAGTTGACGAATAATCATACGCACAACCGGTACATACATAACCCGGACAATCCGTAACGGTGACCGTCCATTTCCTGAAAGCGCTTCCGCAGTCTGTGGTTACTCTGCATCGGTAGTGGATTATACTTACAGCATTGGTCGGAGCATCATAGCTACTGGTTGCATTGTCGATATTGCTCCATTCGTTGTCTTCGCCCGTAGCAGAACTTTGCCATTGGTAAGCGGTAGAAGGCGCGCCGTAAACAGTTGCCGTTACGGTCATAGAGTATGGATTGCCGTCATTCATCACGATTACCGAC
>JAIRLY010000057.1 GCA_031259075.1 Dysgonamonadaceae bacterium
GGAAGGATTTCTAAGTGAATTGCTTATGCGCAACATCATTGTAAAGAGTATTGGAGAAAGCGAGAGTAATCAGGAAAATCCGCGGGACAAATACAACCGGGTAGATATTTTAGTCGAAGCCGAAGGCGCCGAGATATTACTTATAGAGTTACAGTTTTCTCCGGAGATGGATTTCCTGCACCGGATGCTGTTTGGAGTAAGCAAATCGCTTACCGAGCGGATCGGCCTTGGAGATAAATACATAGATATAAGGAAAGTATATTCAATAAACATAGTCTATTTTGATCTGGGCCAGGGAGAGGATTACATATATCACGGCAAGACCCATTTCACGGGTTTGCACCGGCACGACGAGCTTAAACTATCACCCAAACAGCGGGAAACTTTCGGTAAGGAATGGGCAGGCGACATTTATCCCGAATATTACATTTTGAAGGTTAACAAATTTGATGACATAGCAAAAGATACCTTGGATGAATGGATTTATTTTTTGAAGCACAGTTCCGTTAAGGACAATTTTACGGCTAGAGGTCTGGATAAGGCGAGAGAAATGCTGGACAGGGATAAACTCGGTAAGGAAGAACGGGTAGCCTACGATTATTTCTTAAACCAACGCAGCCACGATTTGAGCGCCATATCCACGGCAAAAGACGAAGGTTGGGACGAAGGCTGGGAAGAAGGTAGAAAAGAAGGCAGAGAAGAAGGCAGAATAGAACGGGAAAAACTTGCTAAAGATCTTGAAGCTGCTCTTGCCGAACTTGCCCGGTTGAAGAAAAACGAAGGATGAATAACGGCAAGTTTCCCCACAAATTATATATTTTGTATTCCCAAGACAGGAATACGCGGTAAAAATGCATCAAGTTTACCTGTATGGAGCGGGTGGTCATGCCAAAGTAGTCATCGACCTCCTGAAATCCAATCACATTACTGTCCCTGAAATTTTTGACGACAATCCGGACATTTCCACCTTCATGGGAATCCCGGTCTCGCACGCAGAGATTCGTTCCCCGTTGATTATCAGCATAGGAAATAATCTTGTCCGAAAAAAGATTGTTGAAAAGCTTAACAATCTTGTCTTTAATCCTGCCGTATTAGCCTCTTCGGTTACCGTTTCGGACTGGATTTCCATAGAAGAAGGCACAGTTGTCATGCAGGGAGCGATTATACAGTCTTCCGCCCAAATAGGAAAACATGTCATCGTTAATACAGGAGCCTCTATCGACCACGATTGCCGGATTTCGAATTATGTTCATATCACACCCGGAGCTATCCTCTGCGGCAATGTGGAAATCGGCGAAGGCGCTTTTATCGGAGCGGGAACTACCATTATGCAGGGAATTAAGATAGGAAAATGGGCGGTCATTGGCGCCGGTTCGGTCGTGGTGAGGGATATTCCCGACAATGTTTTAGCGTATGGAAATCCGTGCAAGCCTAAAAAAATGTTAACTCGCTGGGTGGGTAAATATGTAATAATCAATGAATTAGCGTTTTTGCTTTTGTTTGTTTTTTTCCTGTCAATAGAAAAAGGAGGAAACAAATGAAGACAGACAATACAGTAAACGACATTGCTATCTATGGCGCTGGTGGTTATGGTCGGGAAGTCGCCTGTTTGATTAATGCTATCAACAGGGTTTCGCCCGCATGGAACATTATCGGTTTTTTTGACGACGGCTCCCCAATAGGGCAGAAAAATGAATACGGCGAAATATTGGGAGGCTTGCCGGAGTTAAATCGATATTCGGAAAAATTATACGTCGTAATGGCGATAGCCAGTCCGAAAATGCTAAAAAATATTGTCGAACAGATCACCAATCCTTTCATTGACTTCCCCAATATTATAGCACCTGATGTATTGTTTTTGGATAAAACAAATCTTTCACTCGGCAAAGGGAATGTTATAGGCTTTCACTCGGCAGTCAGTTGCAATATTCAAATGGGAAACTTTAACCGGATGAATACGAATGTATTTTTAGGGCATGATGTTAGCATGGGCAATTACAATATGTTTAATCCTTCGGTACGCATATCGGGAGAAGTTTCCATTGGCGACTGCAATTTCTTCGGAGTCAGCAGTATTGTTTTGCAACAGAAAAATATTGGCAATCATGTAACAGTCGGAACAAACAGCGTGATTGTTAAGAAAACAAAAAACAATACTACGTATATCGGCAATCCTGCCGTAGAGTTAAAATATTAATTAATAAATAAATATAATTATGGAACTGACAGATTTTATAAAAAATTTCGCATTGCAGTTTGAAGAAACCGACAGTAATGAGTTTTCTCCCGAAACCCAATTCAAATCGTTGGAAGAGTGGTCGTCCTTAGTCGCATTATCCATTATCGCCATGGTTGACGAAGAATATGACGTAAAAGTAAAGGGCGACGATATTCGAAATGCTGCTACAATAGAAGATTTGTACAACACGGTAAAGTCAAGAATATAATGGCTCTTTTTTCAATACCCGGCGTTGAAATAAAAGGAATCGCCGGTTGTGTACCGGTCAGGAAGGAAAACAACCGGGATATTGCTTTTCTTTCATCCGAAGAAAAAGAAAAGTTAATTGCCTCTACCGGAATAGA
>JAIRLY010000128.1 GCA_031259075.1 Dysgonamonadaceae bacterium
ATAAAATCAACATTACTGTACTCTCGACATCATTTTTGCGACAGTAATGTTTTGCGCTATATTTTTCATAAATAACTATATGTCAGCAATAAAATATTCTGCAGGTCAGGAGTTCTGAAATTTCGCCGGACATTTTTATCCGTTTATGTGTAATTGAAGATTTAATGCTAACTTTCTTCTATAAATTTTGCCGGACATTTTTATCCGTTGGTGTGTAATTGAAGATTTTATGCTAACTTTGTGCGTTTTTCTAACGATACAAACGTTTGGTTGTTACAAACAGAGTATCGAATTGATTTATAAATGATTATTAAAAATATTGTCATGTTGTTCGCATATAGAATTAGACGATTAAGAAATGAAAAACGGATGTTGCAATGGCAATTTGTCGCAATAATGGATATTGATGCGCCTCTATTCAGTAAAATTGAGCGAGGCGAATGCCATGCTATACCCAAGCAGGTTATTGCTATTGCCAAAATTTTCAAAGTAAATCGGAATGATTTTTTGACCCATTGGCTTGCCGACCAAGTTACAGTGGAGGTTGATAATGAAAAAGAATTGTCGAATGATGTATTGAAGATTGCTAAACAGAATATTAACAAGGATAAAATCTAACAATATGGTTCAAATAATACATTTATCAGATTTTCATTTAAACGAAAAGAATTTGAACGATTGGGAATCGTTTGTAAAGAAAGCTTTTATAGAGAAGATTAAGGAACAATATTTGGATTTTACTGAAACGATTTTAGTATGTACAGGCGATTTAATTGATAAAGGAAATACAGAGATTAAGCAGAAAAATAGTTTTGAACTATTCAAAACGGAAGTAATTGCCCCAATCTGTAAAGAACTTTCAATTGGAATAGATAGTTTTTTAATTGTTCCAGGTAATCACGATATTGTAAGAAATAATGACTCTGAAAAAATAGAAATAGGCAACCGGGAGTATTATAAAAACTATGATAAGATTCTTTCTTCCGTTAAAGAAATATTGGATAAAAACGAAAGAGAAGGAGTTAGACGCAATATCCCATTTTATGATTTTGAAAAGGGAATATATAATAATATTGAAAGATATTCTTCTTTTCTGGGAAATGCTTTTATTTATGAGTTTGGTAATGAAAAAGTTGGTGTTAGTTGCCTGAATTCTGCTTGGCGTTGTTATGATGACACAGATAAAGACTATTTAATTTTAGGAGAAGAACAATTAAGACGATGCACGGAATATATAAAAGATTGTGATATAAAAATTGCTATTATGCACCACCCATTAGATTGGTTTAATTTAGAACAAAATATTATTTCAGGGCATATTAACAAAGATTACGACGTGTTGCTCGTTGGACACGTTCACGAATCCCAAACAATTACTCAAACAGGGTTCTCTGGAACGTTATTTACTAATATTGCTCCCTCTTGTACAAGTGATATTAGAGAAGATAGCAAAGCATTTTCTAATGGATTTACTATAATAAAATTCGACAAAGCAAATAATGAAGTGGATTGCTCTTTTTATAAATATATCCATAAAGATAAGAAATTTACTACTAATGAAAGTATCGGAGAAAATGGCAGAAAAATTTTTACAATCCCGAGTGTAAATACGACAGCAACAAGAACGCTTATAGATAATTGTATTAAAAACATAAAAGAATCTTTTTATTCTATAATGGATGAACATATAATTGCACAAAAAGCCCATATTATTGAGAATATAAAAGATGCTTTTGAAATGCCACCTATTACAGACAAAAGTGTCAATGAAGAAAATGAAGTGATTTATTTAACTTTAGATGAATTGTGTAAAAGCAAAAGCAATCTGTGTGTTTTCGGAAATTCTGAAATCGGGAAAACTACTTTATTATACAGAATATTAAGAGAATATATTGACGAATACAATCATATTAGAAAAGTTCCTGTATATATTGATGTTAGAGAAAGTGGTAACAAAGACATAATTACTTGCATAAAAAATTTTCTATCATGCAACACAGACGAAGCAAAATCTTTACTAAAAGAAAATCATATTACTCTATTGATTGACAATTTTGATTTTTCTATTGAAAATAGGGATAGAGTAAATAGGTTAAATGCCTTTAATAAAGAATATGAAAATACTCAAATCATTGCAACCTCCGAAAGTGTTTTAGATATTCCTTCTGAAGAATTTATAAAAAACTCAACAATTCCATTTCGCAATTTATTTTTAAGACCATTAAAATCTTCTCATATTAAAAATTTAATGGTTAAATGGTTACCAGAAGACGACAATCAAAAACGTGATGCAAAATTAGAAAGGATGGTTAATAACTTTTGTTCTTATTCTTTGCCTTGTACGGCAATGTCTGTATCTCTTTTTTTATGGAGTACAGAGAATTCTGACAGAAAACCAATAAACCAATCTGTGTTACTTGATATTTACATTGAAATTGTCCTTGAAAAACTTGCAAAAGAAAATATTTATAGAGGGTCTTTTGATTACAAAAACAAATGTATGTTATTAGGAAATATTGCTCAGGAAATGCTAAAGAGAGATAAGTCAAACTATGCATTATCTTACAATGACTATATAAATGTTATAACTGAATATATCGAATCTGTTGGGTTTGATTTTGATATTCAAAAGATTAGCGAGTATTTTATTGAAAGGAAAATTTTTTCAAAAGTCAATACTAATGATGTAAAGTTTGCACATTCGTGTTTTTTTCAATTTTTCATTGCAAAACGAATGGAGGATAATGAACAATTCAGAAATGACGTTTTAAGTGAACAAATTTATTACAAATTTCCTCGCGAGTTAGATTACTACACTGGATTAACTCGAAATGACAAAAATACGCTTGAACTCATATACAAAAGATTTCAAACTGCATTCGACAATTTAGCAGCAGAGTTAAATTTACCAAATGGTATTGAAGATATTTTTACCCAAATCAATGTAGATAAATTTTTTACTAATATATTAAATAATCAGAATAATCAGAAACCAATAATTCAAGCAATAGATACTGATAAGATAAAAAATACACGTCCCACAGAGGATATAATCTTAAGATTTTATGATAATAAATTGTCAAAAATGTCGAATGATTCTATTAGAAAAAAAATAGATGATTTTAATCTTGAAAAGTTGATAATTATTATGTGCAATGTACTGAGAAATTCAGAAGGCGTAGAAGATTATAAACTCAAAAGAGATATTTATTTTTCGCTAATTAAAAATACGGTGGTCTGGTTAATTTTGTATAAAGAGACATTAGTCAGATATGTCATTCAACACAATACCTTGCCTCCAAATTTTCAACATGAATCAAATTTAGTGAGATTTTTTCAATTTCTGCCTTATAGCATACAATGCGGTCTAAACAATCATTTAGGCACTAATAAATTAACTACTATTATGGCAGAAAAAATAAAAAAAGATATGTCTGACAAAAACTGTTCTGACATAGAAAGATATTTTTCTGTAGGGTTATATTGGGACAATAATGGCAAAGGGAAAAATAAACCATTTAAACAACTAATTAGCAAATTATCAAATAACATTGTTCCAGATTATTGTCTATTTAAATTGCTTGATTATTTTTATAGAAAAACAAGCCCAGAATCTGATGAAGAAAAAAACATTATAGAACTTTTATCTCGGCTAAAACTAAAACACGAAAAATTACCCAAAAGAATAAAAGGTCAAATAATGCTTGCGTTGAAATCTGATAAAAAGAAATATGGATTAAAAAAGTAAAATTATGCAAAACAATAATATCCAATTATCCGACCACACCAACTTATTGGCAGGTAAAGATGTCGTTTCTTTGGATGAATATTTGGCAACCTACAAGAGCCGTATCACGCAAGAAAGTGAAAGGCTTTTCGTGCGAGACTTTGTGTATCCATTGTTTGATGATATTACTAAAAAACATGTCCGAAAAAATCAAAACAAGAATAACTATCATGTTTACAAGAAATGCTTTAATCAACGTTAATAAAAGGGGAATTTGAAAATGAAAAAGATAATTGATTTATCTACTAATACGGTAGAAAAGCGATTGTTTGGGTTAAGGTACAAACTTGCTTCGATGTATGACGATGTTCAGGGAATGGAATTGTACAAACAAACTCAACTATTATTTAAACAATAAAACAACATGCCCCTCCCCATAACCCAATACATCCTCGAACTCAACGCGCTGTATAAAGCCGGCAACGCCACCGAACACAGCTACCGCCCCGCGCTGAAAACCCTGTTAGAAGCGTTAATGCCCCGTTATATCGCTACCAACGAGCCAAAGCGCATTGCCTGCGGCGCGCCCGACTATATCATTACCGACCGGAATTTTGCCGTTGGTTACGTGGAGGCAAAAGATATTCCCGTTAATCTGACCGACAACCGTTTGAAAGAACAGTTTGACAGGTACAGACATTCGCTCGACAATCTTATAATCACCCATTACCTGACATTTCGCTGGTATGCAAAGGGCGAACTGGTAGAAGAAATCGCCGTCGGGCGGGAGGTGGGCGACAGGATTGTTGCTTTGAACGAAAACTTTGAAAAATTTACGGAAGCTATCCGGCAGTTTGCGGCGTATCAGGTCGAAGGCATAAAAACCTCTTCCGCCCTCTCGAAGCAAATGGCTGCAAAAGCCCGCTTGCTTGCGGAAATTATCGAAACTTCATTGAATGAAGACATTGAAAATAAGGAAGAAACGGAATTAAATAATCAATACGAAGGCTTTAAAAGCATTCTTATTGATACCATTTCCGCCAAAGATTTTGCCGATTTGTATGCTCAAACCATTGCCTACGGCATGTTCGCGGCGCGAATAAATTACGGCGGTAGGGAAGATTTTACGCGCGAAAAAGCGGCAAAATCAATCCCGCAAACCAATCCTTTCCTGCGAAAAATGTTCGGTTTTATTGCAGGCGTGGATTTGGACAGCCGCATCTCGTGGGTAGTCGATGCGCTTGCCGATTTGTTTAACTATGTGGATATTAACAAAATTCATAAAGAAATTGGGCGGTATGCCGACAACGATCCGATAATTCATTTTTACGAAACTTTCCTTACCGACTACGATAAACGCCTCAAAAAACAGCGCGGCGTTTGGTACATCCCGCAGCCGGCGGTGCGCTTTATGGTGCGAGCGGTAAATGAAATCCTGAAAACCGATTTCGGCATTTCGGCAGGGTTGGCAGACAGCTCAAAGGTTACGGTTGGCAGCAGCGAGTATCACAAAGTTCAAATACTTGACCCTGCTGCAGGCACAGGCACTTTCCTTGCCGAGGTGGTAGAGCAAATCCACAAACATTTTGAAAATCAGCAGGGGATGTGGAGCAACTACGTGAACGAGCATTTAATTCCACGCCTTAATGGGTTTGAAATTCTGATGGCGTCCTACGCAATGGCGCACCTGAAATTAGAAATGCTTTTGCAGGAAACATACGCTGAAATCACGAATAATCAACGACTTAAAATTTACCTGACGGACTCGCTTACGCCCGCGCCCGACAAAACACCCAAATTTCCTTTTGCCAAATGGCTAACAGACGAAGCAAACGAGGCAGCACAAATCAAACGCGATACGCCTGTAATGGTAATTTTGGGAAATCCGCCATACAGCGTAAGTAGCAGCAACAAAGGTAAATGGATTGCAAATTTATGCGACGATTACAAAAAGAATTTGAATGAACGCAACATACAACCGCTTTCTGACGATTACATAAAATTTATTCGTCTCGGACAGCATTTTGTTGAAAAAAACGGCGAAGGAATCTTGGCGTATATTTCCAATAACAGTTTCATTGACGGACTGATACACCGTCAAATGCGTAAAAATCTACTCGAAACTTTTGACAAAATCTACATTTTTAATCTACATGGAAACGCGAAGAAAAAAGAGACCGCGCCTGACGGCTCAAAAGACGAAAATGTGTTTGATATTATGCAGGGCGTTTCGATAAACATATTCGTTAAACTGAAAAAGAAATGACTATGAATACGCCAACATACACTGTTAGTCCCCGCTCCATTGATTTGGTTGCCAGCATTGCCGAAAAAGTTGGCGAGTTGAAAGGGTCGGGCGAATATAGCCGCAATTTACGTTTGCGGAAAGTCAACCGTCTGCGCTCCATACAGTCCTCTTTGGCGATTGAAAACAACACGCTCTCGCTTGGGCAAATTACAGATATTATCGAGGGCAAACGGGTTTTGGGCTTGCCGCACGAGATTCGGGAGGTTAAGAATGCGTATCAGGCATACGAACATTTGCTTGAATATAATCCTTACAAGGTACGAGATTTTTTGAACGCCCACAAATTTATGACCGACACATTAGTAAAGGAAGCGGGGCATTTTCGTTCGCAGGGCGTTGGCGTATTTGAAGGGACAAAACTTGTTCATGCAGGAGCAAACTATCAATTTATTCCACAACTAATTGCCAATTTATTTGACTGGGCGAAGAAAACGGATACACACCCACTTATCAAAAGTTCTGTTGTGCATTTTGAAATCGAATTTATAC
>JAIRLY010000158.1 GCA_031259075.1 Dysgonamonadaceae bacterium
TTTTTGTGATGCGTTGATTCGAGAAAAAAGGCCGGTACTGAATCCGGGAGTTGGAGCCTTTGTCAAATCATTGAGTTTTTCCATCCGTTCAATAATTTCATCCAGCAACTGGCGATAGCACTCAAGTTTTATGAGTTGTGCAAATTCCATCAAGTAAAAAAGCTAACAATTTAAATCATAAATTGTTAGCTTTTTTACTTGTACCCGGAGCGGGACTTGAACCCGCACAACCGCAATGGTCACAAGATTTTAAGTCTTGCGTGTCTACCATTCCACCATCCGGGCAGACCACTTTTGCCATGAAAACAAGAGCGAAAAACGGGACTCGAACCCGCGACCCTAACCTTGGCAAGGTTATGCTCTACCAACTGAGCTATTTTCGCATTTTGCGACTGCAAAGATAATATCTATTTCTTTTTTTACAAACTTTTTTGATAATAAATTGTCAAAAAGTTTGCATGTTACACAATTTGGTATAATATCCGTTTAGAGCGAGTAATTCGTTGTGCGTGCCTTGCTCTACTATTTCACCTTCGTGCACGACACAAATCATATCTGCATTTCTGATTGTAGAAAGTCGATGCGCAATAACAATGGTCGTTCGATTGATCATCAGCTTTTCTAATGCATCCTGTACCAAACGTTCCGATTCCGTATCTAAAGCGGAAGTAGCTTCGTCTAAAATCAGAATAGGCGGATTTTTCAAAACAGCGCGGGCAATACTGATCCGCTGCCGTTGTCCTCCGGATAGTTTACATCCTCGATCGCCGATATTGGTTTCAAATCCTTTTTCGGAGGCCATGATAAATTCATAAGCATTAGCTATCCGGGCGGCTTCTTCGACGTCTTTTTTCCGTACTTGCTCTACCCCAAATGCAATATTATTAAAAAAGGTATCATTAAAAAGGATTGCTTCCTGATTCACAATTCCCATTAATGCATGTACATCACGTATTTTTGAATGTCGGATATCTATTCCGTCGATAGTCACTTTCCCTTTTTGAACATCGTAGAAACGGGGCAACAAATCGACTAACGTTGATTTTCCGGATCCTGATTGACCAACTAAAGCAATTGTTTTTCCTTTGGGAATTTCCAATGTTACTCCTTTAATTATCCAGTTTTCTTTATATTTAAACCAAACGTTTTCATAAACAATTTTATCGTGAAATGAAATCGGAACAGGATGCTCCGGGTCGATAATCGTTGATTCCGCTTTTAATATTTTATCCACTCTTTCCATCGAAGCGAGGCCTTTCTGAATGGAATAGATCGATTTGGATAGCTCTTTGGCAGGATTAATCAACAAGTAAAAAATAACCAGATAATTCATGAATCCTGCTGCATCAATCGAACTGTGATCGGAGAGAATTAGCGAGCCGCCATACCAAAGCACAACGGCGATTGTAATTGTACCCAAAAATTCACTCATCGGGCCGGACATTTGTTGTCTTCGGACAATCCGGTTCGTTATTTTTCGAAAATCTTCATTTCCTTTATAAAATCGTTCTGAAATCTTACCTTCGGCATTGAACGCTTTAATGATACGGAGACCTCCTAATGTTTCTTCGATTTGAGACATTAACTGTCCCCATTGTTGTTGTCCTAAAATAGACCGTTTTTTCAGTTTTTTCCCTATTTGCCCCATAATAGAACCCGAAACAGGTAACATAATCAAGACAAAAAGAGTCAATTGCCAGCTTAAGAAAATCATTCCCATTAAGTAAATAACGATCAATATCGGATTTTTAAATAACATGTCCAGCGAACTCATAATTGAATTTTCGATTTCATTTACGTCGCCGGATATTCGGGCTAAAATATCTCCTTTGCGTTCTTCTGAGAAAAAAGCAATAGGTAAGGACAAAATTTTTGTATTGATCTGATTTCGGATATCCCGCACGACTCCTGTGCGAAGCGGAATCATTAAGTAGATCGATAGATACATTGTCGCTGTTCTCAAAAATGTGGTGACGATGAGAAATATACCTAATAACATCAATACATAAGTTCCGCCATGAGTTTGTATATTATCGGTAATATACACGTAAAAGTTATTCTCAAATGCTTTTATACTTTCTTGCCAGGAGGAAATGGAAAAAAAATGAAAATCTAAAGTTTGGTAATTTGTATAAATTATTTCATCTAATTTAAACAGTATTTTCAATATTGGTTGGATACTGGCGAAAGAAACAAGCGTTAGTAACGCCGACAAAACTGTCATTAAAATATGCAATACTAAATAGATTTTATAAGGGGGAACAAATCGTTTGAGTAATTGAAAAAAATCTTTCATTATTTGTGATTGCTTAACAGTTTATCATATTCTTTCGGATTTTTAATGATTTCAATAGCTTTCTTCAGTGATGTATTTTCCTCGTTGATGATTTGATAATATTCATTCATATTCCAAAAGTCGCGTGCAATTAATGCTTTGATTTGAAGTTTAACCAATGGTTTTGATTTTTCAAATTGTTTCATATCTTCAGTCGTCAATTTC
Source organism: Dysgonamonadaceae bacterium (assembly GCA_031259075.1). Taxonomy (GTDB): domain Bacteria; phylum Bacteroidota; class Bacteroidia; order Bacteroidales; family Azobacteroidaceae; genus Azobacteroides. The sequence continues at coordinate 2,501 of JAIRLY010000158.1, forward strand.
GAAGATGTCTTTTTTCCTTGATTTTCTGTTATTTCGACCGGTTTTTTCACTTCCGGTTCATCTTCTTTGTCGACAGTTGCTTCTACAGATGTTTTGCCCTGCATTTCAAAATCTTCTTTTTTGAACATCTCCAGCAAATCGTTCATCATAGATTCATTCACATTGAATTTGGTTTTGAAAACCTCGAAATTTTCGTATTGCATACGGTATGAATCCCTGTATTTATCAATTTGGTTCATCACGAATTTGTTCAATACTCCGGAAGCGATCAAAGCTCGGTGTATTTCTGAAAACCGGGTTGTATCTATTGGAACAAAATAATCGGGCATAATACCTCCTCCTCCGTATACTGTTCGGCGATTAATTAAGGTATTGTATTTCAGAGAATCGGGGAAATGGATGCTGTCGGCGCTAATCATTTCTCCTTTATTGTAACGTTGGATTACTTCCATATTATAAGAATCAATATTTCCGCTTTCGTAAGGTTTTTGGATGGAACGACCGGTTGGAGTATAATACCGCGCCGTAGTCAATTTGATCATCGAACCGTCCGGAAATGGAATAGGGCGTTGAACCAATCCTTTTCCAAATGTTCTTCTGCCGACCAAAACCGCACGATCCCAATCTTGTAAAGCGCCTGATACGATTTCGCTTGCAGAGGCGGAAGATTCGTTGACTAAAACAATTACTTTGTTATTTTTTAAAGAACCTTTTATCGTAGAGCGTGCCTCTTCTCTCCTCTGGTGTGCACCTTCGGTATATACAATCAGATCGCCTCTTTCCAAAAATTCATTGGCTATATCGATCGCAGAATTGAGATAACCTCCGCCATTATCTTGTAAGTCCAGAATCAAATGTTTCATTCCCTGAGATTGCAGATTATTCAAAGCTGTTTTAAACTCGTTATAAGTAGTCGCTGCAAAACGGTTTAACTTGATATAACCGATTTCCGCATCAATCAGGTAAGAAGCGTCGAGGCTATGGATAGGTATTTTATCCCGTATAATTTTGAATGAAATCAAATTCGGATTATTTCTACGCATGATTTTCACATGAGCAACAGTACCTTTAGGCCCGCGAAGACGCGACATAATGTCCGTATTTTTCATTCCAACGCCTGCTATCATGGTATCGTTTACCATGATAATCCGGTCTCCGGCCATTATTCCTACTTTTTCGGATGGACCACCGGGTATTACCTGAACAATATACAAAGTATCGGTCAGCATATTGAATTGAATACCGACTCCCTCGAAATTACCTTGTAACGGCTCATTCATTTCTTTTACTTCTTCGGAGGTCATATAAGCGGAGTGGGGGTCTAATCGTTGCAATAAAGCAATAATGGCGTCTTCGGCTAATTTATTTCTATTGATTGTATCAACATATAGACTTTCAATTGCTTTTATAGTCATATTTACTTTCCCTATAGCAGGGTCGCTTATACCTTGTCCGTAAGAACACGAGACTAAAAAAATAGATAAGAGAAAAGAAAAAAATACGTTTTTCATTCGTTTTATTTTTTTTTTGGATATGTTACCGGCCACAAAGATACGATTTCCCCTTGTATAATACAAATTAAATCATTACCGTCACAGGGCAACCTTAAGTTTACCCCGCTGTTTTTTTACAGCAATATTTTTTTATTTCAAAAAATCTCACTAATTTTGTGTGTTTTTTAAACAATATTATCAAATTTTCAGAAAGAAACAGAAATTATTTTTAACATTACATAATTAATTAAGAAAGCGTTAGCTTATATTCTTGTTTGTAGAAACTTCAACAATTTCGATTTCCACAAGAATAAGTAAGTAAACGTTCACGTTGGATGCGTGGGCGATAACTTATTTGTGGAAATGGGTAGTTGAAGACCTCTACAAACGAATAAAGTTAAAAGTCCCACGCTTCATATTTTTAAATCGCTTCTCTTCGGGACTTAAGAAGCGAGTTAAGAACTAAGAGTTATGAGTTAAGAGTGGACACCACCCCCTATATCATTATGTTTATTCCGGCGATGGTAAAGACAACTTTTTGAATTAAAAAAATCATTTTTCTCATCGTTTAATAGAAGCCGGTTGTCTTTACCGGAACCGGAAACTAAAAGTTAAAAGTTAAAGGTTAGGAATGGAAAATAGAGAATGGAGAAAGGAAGGCCGAAGGCCTTCAATATGAATAACCCCCAATGAAGCGAAGCGATTGGGGGACAAACAAAACAACAACGTTTTCAACCCCGAAGCGGGTTGAACA
>JAIRLY010000219.1 GCA_031259075.1 Dysgonamonadaceae bacterium
TGGCTTTTATGCAAATGGAAACAACAGGATTAGCCGAACAAAACATTGACGAACTTTGGATTGACCCTTACGATTATCGAGCAGAGTTAGAAGAAGCCGTTCTAAATCTTGCTCGCCGTAATATGCGTGTGTCGGTTTACAATTCGCAATTATGTATTTTGCCTGAAAGCATTCGTGATTATGCCAAACAGTCAATTTCTGATTGGAAAAATATTTATCTGCCAGAATGTATGGGATGTGAACTGAAAAATGAATGTGCAGGATTTTTTGCTTCAGCGGAAAAGAGGCATAGTAAAAAAATAAATAAGTCGTCGTAGTCTATTGACAACAAAACTTACGACGGAAAGGAGGTGTTATGAGTGAAACTTAAAAGAATGTTTTATTTTGCAGTATCTGCTGTTATTGCTGTCAGTGCTTCTCTATTCGCAGGAAACACTGTAAAAGCTATGAAGAGTGAAATCAAAAAAGAGACTCAAAGGCAACTTGTGTTGACACAAGGAAGTGATTTGTACTCTGACAATTTGCTACTTGCTCACAGTTCACATCGTTCGCATAGCAGTCACAGTTCGCATTGGTCTCACTATTCAAGCAGATAGCAGATGCGGTTAGGGGTTGTAGTCAAAGATTACAATCCCTAATTTTTTCTGCTGTGTTGCAGATATTTCAGTGAAAAATAGTACCTTTGCAAAAAAGATATATGTCCGCATCTCAAGACATGGAATATAGAATGATCTCCGAAAGCGAAGATACGGAGTATAAAGAGAAATTGACCGATACGCTTGAAAAAGAAGTGGTTTCGTTTCTAAATACCGACGGTGGCAGTATTTTTATTGGCGTTAAAGACAACGGCGAAGTGGTCGGCGTACCAAATATTGATAAGCAGCAATTGCAAGTTAAAGACCGCTTACTCTCAGGTATTGTGCCAAGTGTGTTATCCCTTGTTTCCCTTTCGCCGGAAAATATCGGGGGAAAAACAGCGTTAAAAATCACTGTGAAAACAGGGGTTGAAAAGCCGTATTATATTAAAAGCAAAGGACTTTCTGAATCAGGTGCATTTGTGCGGGTGGGCAGTTCGGCGCAACCGATGACACACAAGATGATACATACTTTTCAGACAAAATCATTTCCAAAGTCGCTCACAAACATAGAGTCGCCCGAACAGGAACTGACTTTTGCCGAGTTGTTTATTCATTATCGCCGTTTCAGTAAACCCCTCAACGAAAACACTTTTGCCAAAACCCTAAATTTTCTGACAAAAGACGGAAAATACAATTATCTTGCTTATTTAATGGCAGATAACAATCAACTTTCAGTGCGTTTTGCACGCTTTGACGATTCGGGCGAGCGTTTTGAGTTGCTCGAAAAAGCCATTGAATACGGTAATTGCTGTTTAGTTACTGCCATTCAGCGCGTTTTGGACAGGTACGAAATTGAAAATATAACTCGCTCACGCCTCACAGGTGCGGCGCATCGTATCGACAAGCGTTTGGTAGACGCCAAGTGTTTGCGTGAGATTGTGATAAACGCCTTTGCACACAATGATTATTCGTATGGAATATTGCCTATTTGCGAGGTTTTTCAAAACCGTTTTGCAGTGCGTTCTTACGGCGGTTTAGTGCCGCAGTTAAGCATTGAGGAATTTTTTCAAGGCGTTTCCGCTTTGCGAAACCCTGAACTGATGCGTATTCTCAAAGATTTGGAACTTGTTGAAGGCTTGGGCTTTGGTATTCGCGGCATAACAAAAATTTACAACCGTGATATTTTTGAGTTTTCCGAAAATTCTCTTTATGTTACCCTCGCTTTTGATGAAGCAACTGCAAAAAGTAATATAGAAAGTAAGGTAGAAAGTAAGGTGGAAAGTAAGGTAGAAATCATTAACTTAATGAAAATAAACCCTAAAATTACAACAAAAGATATTGCTGTACATACAGGATTAAGCATTTCAGGGATAGAAAAAAATATCAAACAACTCAAAAAAGAGGGGAAAATCAAACACATTGGGGCAACAAAAAGCGGCGAATGGGTTGTAATATAATGGCTTTGCCTCTTATACGATAATTGTCACAATACGACCGGCGATCCTCGCGGCTGCCCTGTATTGCAAATTAAAGCCTTTACCGACTTTTAATCTGCCCGTGCTATTATAGTCCTCAAAGAGTTTAAAAATCTTAATGATTTCTGAACTAAAATCCTTAAAGGCTTTAAAGACCTTAATGACCTTAAGATTTTAATTCCCTCGAATTCGGTACAATTAAAAATTCTGCCGGAAGCAATAATTTTGTTTTGTAACTAAAAACAGTTACCTTTGCAAAAACTGATGAATGAGCACAAAGGAGAAATTGGTAGAGCGATTCCGGAGGCAGCCGAAGGATTTCACGTGGGAGGAACTGATAAAGTTGTTAAACGGTTTGGGTTTTGAGTTGAGCAATAAGAGGAAAACGTCCGGCTCTCGTGTCCGGTTTCAGAACAGGGATTTGAAATTGGTCATAGACATGCACAAGCCGCACAGATCTGGAGGGCCGTTAAAGGAGAGAGCACTGAAAGACTTGTATAATAATTTAATAAAGAACAATTTAATTGACTAAAGTTATGAACTGCTTGGAATACAAGGGGTATTATGGGAGTGTCGAATATAACAAAGAAGATAAGAGCCTTTATGGAAAAGTATTGGGCATGTCAAAGGATCTGATTAGCTATGAGGGTTTTTCGATTGAGGAGTTGGAGAGTGATTTCAGGGCTGGTATTGACAGTTATATTGAAGGGTGCAAGGAGTTGGGCATTAAGCCTCGCAAGTCATATAACGGGGTGCTCAATATCCGTATTCCTTCCGAGATACACGGTAAGATTGCCATGATAGCCGAGAATTCAGGGACGACCATCAATGCTTTTATAAGGGAGTCCATTGAGCGCAGGCTTGAGCATGTCTAAACAAGGGCGCGCGCCTTGCCCTCGCCCAAAACACAGCCGTAGGGCAAATAATTGGGTCATTCAAATCATTGGTAATGAAAAAATGTTTGGATATTGCAGAATTGCGAAACGAATATTTTGGTAAATTATGGCAGCACAATTATTACGAACACATCATTCGCAACAAACGATCACACCAAAACATTGCCGATTACATCATCCGCAATCCTGGAACATGGCGGGAGGATAAATTTTATTGCGCATAAATAGCGCCTTGTGTTGCGGTCGCCCTGATTGGATACCGGCGTGTTGTTATTGGGCGTATCGATATACACGACCGCAATTGTTGTCAAGATGTTATTGATAAATGTTCCTGTTTTTAAGGAGGGCAAAGGAGTGAAATTTGTTCAAACAAATCCGGATCAGACGGAAAAGAAACCTTTATAAGTTTTGTACTTTCTTCTATTTCTGATTCCTTCAAATAGCACTCTAATTCTTTCGGAATAAATATTTTTCGTTTTAGTGTTGTTTGTTGAAAATCAATAGTTCGAGCGGGATTGGGAATATTAAAATATGCTTCTAATTTAGCCCAATCATTATTTCTAATCGTAACAATATTACCCAGATAGAAACTCACCCAACTGTCGCCGATTTTGTAATTGGGCTGTACAAGTTCTAATTTTTTTTGCGAGATATCTGCATACTTTTCGTCTAATTCAAATCCAATATACTGTCTTCCAAGTCGCTTTGCGGA
>JAIRLY010000033.1 GCA_031259075.1 Dysgonamonadaceae bacterium
TGAACGCTTATTCGGGCTTGACAATTACGCCCGACGACACCTTGCTTGTCTTTGACGAAATACAATCCGCACCGCAAGGCATTACCTCGTTGAAATATTTTTGCGAAAATGCACGGGAATACCACATTATTGCAGCGGGTTCTTTGCGTGGCGTCAATATTCATCCGGGTGAATCGTTTCCGGTGGGAAAAGTAAATTTTATGACGCTTTATCCTATGTCGTTCCACGAATTTCTGTTCGCAATGGGCGAAAACGGCATTGCAAAACTTATTGACAGTCGCGAATGGGAACTGGTAAATGCGTTCAGCGCCAAACTGAATACATATTTGCGATATTATCTTTATGTAGGAGGAATGCCTGCCGCAGTAGCCGAATTTGTGAAAAACAAAGACTGGCAGGCAGTGCGTACAATTCAAAAAGATATACTCGCTTCCTATCGCAATGATTTTTCAAAACATGCTCCCGCAGATGTTTTACCACGCATCAATATGGTTTGGGACAGCGTCCCGGCACAGTTGGCTAAAACGAACAAAAAATTTATTTACGGCGTTATTCGCCAAGGCGGACGGGCAAAAGATTTTGAGGTTGCTATTCAGTGGATTACGGATGCCGGTTTGCTGCATAAGGTTTACAGCGTTTCAAAACCCGCCGTGCCGCTCATTGCATACAGGGAATTGTCGGCTTTCAAACTCTATCACAACGATGTAGGACTGCTTGGCGCAATGTCGAACCTCAAAGCAAAAACGCTCGTTAATGGCAATGAAGTATTTACCGAATTTAAGGGCGCATTGACGGAAAATTATGTATTTCAGCAACTTAAACTCAACGGAGAACTATCGCTGAACTATCACGCATTTGAGAACAGCACTTACGAACTTGATTTTATTGTTCAAAGCGAAGAAGACGACCTGATTCCGATAGAAGTAAAGGCAAGTGAAAATCTGAAAGCAAAAAGTTTCAGGTATTTTTGCGAAAAACATAATCCGATAAAAGCCATTCGCACTTCGCTATCAGACTATCGCAAAGAAAGTTGGATGACAAATGTGCCGCTCTATATTATAGGGGATTATTTTGACTGAAAATTTGCAAGTATAATTGCTCCTGCCATACAGCGTGTAAACCAATAATACAAAAAGGCTTACACGCTTTTTTTATTGTCTGAATTTTGATTTGGAATAATTTATTTGATTAATATGATTTAACTTACTAAAATATGAAAGTCATCACAATTTGTTTTTTATTTTAGCACAAAATTAGTAAAATACTGGCTTGATGTAAAGGGAAGGGTGACAATTATGCCCCCCCCAATTATTATCCGTCTATGCGTAATTCGGATATTTAATGCTACCTTTGCATACTGAAAATAACAAGGCAAAACATGACTCAAATCGAACAAATCCTGAACGATCGCATTCTTATTCTGGATGGAGGAATGGGAAGTATGATCCAACAATATAACCTGACGGAGGAAGATTACCGGGGTTCTCAATTTGCTCATTTACCCGGTTCAATGAAAGGAAACGGGGATATGTTGTGCATCACCCGGCCGGACGTTATACAGGCTATTCATGCGGCTTATTTGGAGGTAGGAGCTGATATTATTGAGACAAATTCACTGAATATGACTTCTATTTCGATGGCCGACTACGGAATGGAATCCTATGTAAAAGAATTGAATATAGCCGCTGCACGCATTGCAAAAGAGGTGGCGGATAAATACACGTTGTTGAATCCGGATAAGCCCCGGTTTGTGGCTGGTTCCATTGGTCCGACCAACAAAACAGCGTCTATTTCTCCGGATGTTTCCAACCCTGCTTTCCGTAATATCACTTTCGATGAACTATATACGGCTTATCAGGAACAAATCAAAGGATTAATCGAAGGAGGAGTTGACGCCCTGCTTATTGAAACGTCTTTCGATACGCTCAATGTGAAAGCCGCTTTGATGGCTGCGGAAGACATCTTGAAAGATGAAAAAAAAGAAATCCCGCTTATGCTTTCATATACGCTTGCCGGAAAAAGCGGACGGATACTCTCCGGACAAACTTTGGAAGCGGCATTGGCTTCCGTTTCTCATGTCAAATTGTTAAGCATCGGATTAAATTGTTCTTTCGGAGCAAAAGACATGAAACCTTTTCTGAAAGAATTGGGAAGAATAGCCCCCTGCTACATCAGCGCTTATCCCAATGCAGGACTTCCAAACAGTTTGGGAAAGTACGATGAAAGTCCCGAAACAATGGCGGCTCAAATCCATGAATACATCGACGAAGGTTTAGTAAATATTATAGGTGGTTGTTGCGGAACAACTCCCGCGCATATCGCTCAATATGCAGCTATTGTAAAAGACGCTCAACCCCGTCGGCCATTGCTGCGGAACCCCTGTTTGATATTATCCGGTTTAGATGCATTTTGCGTGGAAAAGGCCGAAGGGAACGGATTCACCCTTATCGGCGAACGTTGCAACGTGGCCGGTTCGCGGAAATTTCTCCGCTTGATTAAAGAAAAACAATACGACGAAGCCTTGAGCATTGCCCGCAAACAAGTGGAAGACGGAGCGCAAATTTTAGATCTAAATGTAGACGACGGCTTGTTGGACGGCATCCGAGAAATAACAACATTCTTGAACTTAATTGCCGCAGAACCCGATATAGCTTCCGTTCCGATTATGCTGGACAGTTCGGACTGGAATATTATCGAAGCCGGATTGAAGTGTTTACAAGGAAAATCCATTGTAAATTCCATCAGTTTGAAAAATGGAGAAGAAGACTTCCTCAGAAAAGCCCGAAAAATAAAATCCTATGGGGCGGCTGTCATCGCAATGGCTTTCGACGAAAAAGGGCAAGCCGATTCATTTCAACGGAAAATTGAGATTTGCGAACGGATGTACCATCTGCTTATCGAAAAAGCCGGATTTCAGCCAACCGATATTATATTTGATCCTAATATATTAGCTATTGCTACCGGAATTGAAGAGCATAATAATTACGCCATGGATTTCATTCAAGCAACCGAATGGATCAAAAAAAATCTTCCCCACGCAAAAGTGAGCGGAGGAGTAAGCAATCTCTCTTTTTCTTTCCGTGGAAACAATTATTTACGGGAAGCCATGCATGCCGTTTTTCTCTATCATAATATCCGGAAAGGAATGGATATGGGAATTGTAAACCCTTCTACTACGCTTATATATGAAGAACTTGAAGAAGATTTGCGAACATTAATAGAAGATGTAATCTTCAATCGCTATCCAAATGCCGCCGAAAAATTAACGGAGTTTGCTCATCGCAATACGGCAGAACAACCGGAGCAAAAAGAAAATAAAAAAGAAGAATGGCGTTCTTATCCGGTAGCGGAACGACTGAAACAAGCGCTGATTAAAGGAAACGGAGATTTTTTGGAAGTCGATTTGGCGGAAGCATTGAAAACATATCCGCTGCCGATTGATATTATCGACCAACCTTTGATGGAAGGGATGAATGTAGTCGGTCGTTTATTTGGAGAAGGGAAAATGTTTTTGCCTCAGGTAGTAAAGACCGCCCGGACAATGAAAAAAGCAGTCGCTATTTTGCAACCCGCCATCGAAGCAAGCAAAAAAAATAACCCTTCCAAAGCAGGTAAAATATTGATTGCTACGGTAAAAGGCGATGTGCACGACATTGGGAAAAACATAACCGGTGTGGTTTTATCTTGCAATAATTATGAAGTAATAGACATTGGCGTAATGGTTCCGCCGGAAGAAATTATCCAAAAGGCAAAAGAGCATCAAGTTGACATGATCGCTTTAAGCGGATTGATTACTCCAAGTTTACAAGAAATGTCGTTTGTTGCTTCCGAAATGGAAAAAGCAGGATTTTCTCTACCTTTGATTATTGGCGGCGCTACAACCTCCAAGTTGCATACGGCATTGAAAATAGACCCTTTATACAGCGGCGCTGTTATTCATGTACCGGACGCTTCGCAAGCCGTTCCGGTAGCTAATAAGTTATTAAATCCGGAAATGAAAGAAAAATACATTCGAGAAATGAAAGAATCGTATTATTCTTTACGCGAAAATACAAATCTTAAACGCGAATTGGTTTCTTTGGATTATGCACGAAAACATTCGTTGAAAATAGATCATGCGAAATATAATACGCCGCAACCCTACATACAAGGAAGTAAAGTGATCGATCACATTGAAATCAGAAGCATTTCGCCTTATATCAATTGGTTGGCGTTTCTGACCGCTTGGAAATTTCCGGTGAAATACGGCGCTTATCTCCAATTGGAAAATGAAAAAGAAAGAGAAGATTGGATCAATTCTTTCTCCGAAAAAGAAAAAAATAAAGTTTTGGAAGCAATCCGATTGCTAACGGACGCTCAAAATTTATTATCCGGCTGGCGTGAAAAAGATCCGGATTTTATAAAAGCTATTATCGGTTTTTATCCGGTGAAAGTAGAGAATGAATCATTGATTATCGAAGGACGAACGCTTCCCATTCTTCGTCAACAAGAAAAAAGAGAGGATGATACGTATAAATCTCTGATCGATTTTATCCGTCCGGAAGGCGATTATATGGGCTTATTTGTTATAACGGCAGGACATGGAATTAAGAAACAAGATTGTACTTGCGGTTCTCAAGAAACGGAAGACACGTATGCTTGTATGATGGAACAAATTCTACGGGACCGCATGGTCGAAGCCGCTTCGGAATACTTACACGAAAAAGTGCGCAAAAAATATTGGGGATATGTTTCTGACGAATCATACGCTCCGTATGAATTGTTGAAAGCGCCGTATCAAGGTATCCGTCCGGCTGCCGGATATCCGGTTCATCCCGACCTCTCACTCAATTTCCTCATTGATGATTTGCTGCAAATGAATCGAATAGGTGTCACTCTGACTTCCAACGGAGCTATTTACCCCTTAGCCTCAGTTTCCGGGATGTATATTGCTCATCCCGATTCCGATTACTTTTTTATAGGAAAAATCGACGAAGAACAATTAACGGATTATGCTCGAAAAAAAGGAATCTCAATAGAAGAAACCAAAAAATGGCTGGGGATATAACAAACGAATAAGTTTATTTTATTGCATTTTACAAGTTCCATTAAAAATAGCGCCCGGTTCAATTTCTAAACTTCCGGCAACAACATCTCCTGTAAAAACGCAAGTCACTTTCATGCTGAGAGTTTCTTTTATTGATAAGTTGCCGTTCACCGTGCCCATTAAATCTGCATTTGTACAATGAATATTACCCGTGATTTCGGCTTGAGGCCCAATCACTACTTTTCCCGCACATTCGATAATTCCTTCCACCTTCCCGTCAATGCGTAAATCTTCTTCTGCTTGAATATTACCCTTCACTTTTGTACCAAGAGCCAGTGCATTATGAGCTATTCCTGAAGAGTTTGAATCTTTATAAATTTTCATGAAATAGTAATTTTTGATACAAAAATACTATTTTTTTGTTAAAAGACAAAGAATGTTTTACTTTTGTTTTTTTTTGATGCAAAATGATTATGCCGTATTTAGAATTGAAAAAAATGTTATTTCATTCCTATCATGGAATAATGGAACAGGAAAGAAAAGTAGGAAATACTTACATCATTGATTTAAAAATCTACTTTGACTTTAATCAAGCTACGTATTCCGACAATTTGGAAGATACGATTGATTATGCTCTGGTTTACGAAATTGTGAAGCAGGAAATGGCTGTTCCGTCTAAACTGATAGAACACGTAGCCGGTCGAATTATCAGACACATTCGGATTGAACTGCCTCAAGTTAAAAATGTGGAGATCCGGTTGGCAAAAAAAAATCCGCCTTTTGGCGGAGATATTGAGGAAGCGGCTGTGGTAATTGACACAAGCTCAAGGTAAATGCCGGCTGTTTTTTCTATGTCTTTCTTCTTTTGTCTTAGCCTTTGCCGGACAAGAGAAGACCGGAGGTCTTCAAAATGAATAACCCCCAACGAAGCGAAACGATTGGGGGTAAAGAAAATTCAGGCGATGCCGGAGTATGGATAACGATGAATTTGCGCTGGTTTTTTATTCCGGAGGATAATAATATATAACAAGTTTTCTTTCAGCTATTTCTACTCCATTTGATACCAAAAAGACTAAACTGGTCGCTTTTCCTATGTACGATTCATCGTATTTTAATGTAATCGTGTAATCATAACAACCCTGCTTATTCGATACAACTCTCAATTCCGGGACTATGTATGTAACAGGTAAATGATCTTCCTGTACAGGGGCTTCATATACAACTAAATCGGAATTTTCCGGAGTCCATCTTACTGTAAATCTCTTAGTAGTAGATTGTTCTGTTGTCCCGTGATAAAATTTCAAAGTATCAATCGGCGATCCGTTTTCGTTGGGATAACCTTCGAAAAAATTTATGCTCGTAAGTTCTCTTGTGGTTTGGGTTACTCTCACAGCGTAGCGTAATCTTCCTGATGCAAAAGTAATTACGGCTGTTCTTTCGTCTCCTGTATCATTTTGGTCCAGATACAGGATGATTTCTTTTTCAACATCCGGCTCTCCCTGTTCAATGCTGTTTCCTTCGTTATCTACCAAACTCAACCAGTCACAGTCAACAAGGTTGTCTTCGGCGTCTACTATTTTTTCGATGTACCAACCGGAAATTCCGTTGTTCGTCTTATAATTAGTAAAAACGGTCAACACATTGTTTGTTTCTTTTTGCGTATATGCTTCAAGGGAAAAGTTAAACACACTTCTACTTACGGAAAGAAAAAATTGTCCGTCGAAAACAACGTCATACATGCCGTCTTCGTTCCAATTCAGTACATCTACCGACATATTGGTTGATTTGGCTTCAAATGCCTCTTCCGGCGTATTGTATCCCGATCCGGTTACGTCTTTGATATTAACCGTATATTGATGATTGCGAAGAATATCTATAAATTCTTTTGCTTCATTTATGAAATCAAGCCGGTAATAGGTTTCTTTATTTTCATTGTTATAATATCCGCCTACAACCAAACAGGTGGCTTCCGATGCTTTGTTTGCAGCTACGGCTACGGTTTCAAACGTGTAGATTGATCCGCGGACGGCAACATCTTCTTTTCCGGGTGCACTGAAGTCGTCATATAACAACGGGCCTACATATTTTTCGGCTCCGACGGGGACGCTTGCTTTTGTAACTATTCCGTTCTCCGTTTCTTTGGGAATAATACTTCCTCTTGTATGCGTGTTATAAAGCCGTACACTCTTCATTTTGAATTTATCGGTTAGTCCGGTAACGGTTTCGTCGAGTTGTACGTTGATTTTTGCGACCATCCGGAGGAGGGAAATCGGATTGGCCAGTTGAGCTGTTTGTTTGGTAACAGTCACTGCTTCGCTTTCTCCCCACATTGGAAATGCCGTATAATCGGAAGCGTTGATTGCGTTCCATTTATCGCCTTGTTGTGTTAAGGAAAATTCCAATCCTTCCAACATTGCATTTTTTTCCGCTCTTTTCCAACCAACGGGATCGACGGATCGAAGCAATTGGTTGACTTTATCACGTGCATTTGTAATAATCACCAGACATTGTTGATAGGATCTTGTCCAAAGCACTGCATTGATTGTATTATCGGTTTCTTTTTTTCCTTCAACGGAATAATCAAAATACGCTTTTTCTCCATCTACCCGAAAAGCCAATACATCAATCGTCTGAATTGTATTTTCCTCCGTTGGGCCAATCGATCGTAATTGACTGCTTTCCTCAAAGGGGACGTTTATTTTTATGGCCACCTCTTGAACATCACCTTCACTGTCTGGAGTAAAGATATTGGGATCAATTTCTTCATGATTACACGAGAATGTTGCAAACAATACTACAAGTGGAAACAAATTCCAGCTACTATTCGTGATTCTTCTCATATTTATTCCTTTATTTTTTTGTATTTGTTATTAGTTAATCGGGAACTATCTCATCATCCGACGGATTTTCAATCCATCCGTCTATATCTACGGTTACTGTAACGTTCGTATCATCAATATCGATTTTAACATTATATACATGTGTTTTTTTGAAATCAATATCGGGATATTCTCTCAAGATCATTTCAATCAAATCATTACTGTCTTCATTATCGTTATTTACAGGGAATATTTGTTCCCCTGTAGATTGATTTTGTATCGTCAATAAGGGGTGTCGGTTTTTATCTAACTTTAAAACAGTCAGAGAACTTGTCAGTGTGTTGGCCTCCATCGAAATTTTTTCAACATCTACATACGAGAACTCCTCACAATCGGCAAATTCACCGTAGAAAGTATATTTGCCGTTTGTATCGGTAATACGAAAAAGATATTCGTCGGTTGTTTGAGGAAGACCCGTTACCGTAATATTTATCGTATTCGTATTTTGTGCTACCGGAATAACAATGGTATTCTCATTTTTTGTTTTTATTACCCCTTCTTTGTATCCGTAAAGCAACAGAGGAAGCGGCGTATTAATACTTCTGTTTTCCGGAATTTCGAGATGAAATTCAGCCTGATTTATTCTTGTTGTTCCTCGAAGGAAATTACTCATTGTGGGAGTGACCGAATAAGGAGAAACAAGATCAAACCATACGATGAAATGATATTCGCCCGGAAGAAGTTTAAAATCCGGCACATACGTTTTATCCAATGCCGGACGCTCCTGATGTTCTTCGTCTAATAACCATCCGGTAACGAAATTGTCATTTTTGTCGAAAACAAAAAGAGTTGCTTTTTGCAGTGTTTTCGATTGTATATTTAACTCTGTTTCGTCTTCAGAAGAAAAGATCACTTGTAAAGATTGCTCTACCGGCGGACAATTCGTCAAATCATCCTTGATACATGAAGACAAGAAGAGTAACAGGTAAATTGCAGTACAGATGTAATATTTCATTCGATTCATGTAATTTATTTTTCGCGTATATATTGTGTCTGTGTTTATACGTAATTAAAGTTCTAAAATATAATCTTTTTCCACTGACTCCCAAGGCAATACGTCGATATTAACGGTAATGTCCGTTTTGACGGCCGGAGGAACAGTCGGATCAGTAACATCTACATTAGGACGTCCCGGCGCTATTATTCGGGTAATTGTCGATTTATAGTAATTATTGCGTAGTACATCCCATATTCCGTTATTCAAAAAGATATCCCAATAACAAAGTCCATCTGTGAAAGCAACAACATCATTAGTCATTAATCCATTGTCCCGAGCATAATTTTCGGCTATATTTTCGTCATAGAAAAAAGCTATTTCAGGATTAGGACGGTAAAGGGTGACCATCCAAAACGTACTTGGAGTAGTTATTCCTGCAGACGAAGAAGTTACAATATCGTAACCGTTGGTGTTGTCGGTTCCGTTTTTGTAGACCAACATGTTATCCGGAATAAAAGCGGCTCGAACGGTTACGCGCGTAATTTCACCCATAGTATGATCTTGGGAAGTATTTTCCGCCGCGTACAAGGCTTTTAAGCTTTTTACATCGGAAACGGAGGCTTCGTTCACTTCGACATAATCATTGGAACCGGCTTGTGAAAATTGAGAAGCATCATAACTGCCGCTTGTCCAATTAGCGTCCTTGTATTCCGGAGCGACGCCTTGCACAAGAAAAGACCGCTCATTGAAATTATTAATTGCAAAAGAAAGGTTGCTTAATATTCCCTGAACGCCCCCTTGTGTCATATTAGATGCCTTCGTCACAGTTATCTTAGCTACCATACGTTTTACGGAAATAGCAGGATTATTGGTAGCGGCATTTTTATCTGCTTCAAAAGTACAATCTTCTAAAAAGCCGGTCATAATGATACCGTTTTCTGAAGCTAATTGACTTCTTACTAATGTTTTAGCGTTCTGTTTCAATTCGTTGGCCGGTTTGTCTTCAAGAGCGAAAGCAATGTCTTGAGGTAAATTCACAGCTACAAATATTTTTTTTGTTCCGGTAGTCGTTTTAATTGCTGTTGTAGTATAGCTGTCGATATTTCCGGCAACGGGCAGCGTGGTACGTGAGAGAAAATAACCGGAAGAATCATAAATAAACACATCTACGGCATTGATTTTTGCCTCTTCATCGGTAGCGTTAAGATCGCCTGTCGAACGCAATTGAGAAGTTTCCGATTTAGGAAAATTCAAAGTAATAGTTATAAATGTTTGTTTGCCGTCGTCTATTTTTTTCGTTCCGGTATTTAAATTAGGTTCGTCGCCGGTATTACAACTTGCAATCCCCACAGCCAAAGCAACGCACACAAATCGTAAAGTTCTTAAAATAATTTTCATCTAAATTATAATTAAAATGTTTATTTATAATGTTTTAGTTTAATAGCGTTCGTAATCTTCTTTCAGGCTTTCATATTCTTCTAAAGCGCTTTTTAATTCTGCCAGAATTTCCAGATTACGTATTGCTTCTTCGCTTCCTTGCGATATTGCTTTTTCAAAATAATTTTCAGCTTCCGTGATGTGGTGTTCATTCATATATACAATGCCTAAGTTATTCCATGCAACAGGTTCATCTGTATATTTTTCGAGTAAACTTTTCGCATATTCGTTTTTGCCTTCTAATATTGCTACTGCCGCTGCATTTACGATCGCTATCATATCATCTGGGTATACTTTTCCGGCAATATCGAACACTTCATTAAAGGATTGGCTTCCTTTTTCATAAGTGTTGGCAATGAGATACATTTCTTCCAAGCCTACCATTTCCGGTTTTGTTTTCAATAGTTGTTTTCCCTTTTCGATAGAGAAAACGGGAACCGTATATTCAATTTTGTAATCGGACCGGCGTAGACGGGGAAAAAATTTATTCAACATATAAAGGTAAGGACGACCGCTTGCCAATTCCATCAACTGTTTTTCCCGTCCGTCGAATATACCCACAGAGTTAATAATGTGCAATACTTGTGCCTTATTTTCCACTTTCGGGTCTTTTTCTATCAATGCGACCAGGCGATCCCAGTCTTCTCCATATCCTTCCGAAAAGACTTCTATATCGTCGGATAAGTTGTGATTTTGCTGTACATAATCCAACAATGCTTTGGCTCTCTTTTTAGAAAGAACAAGATTTTCATCGTATTTACCTTCCGGAGAAGCAAATGCTTTAATAGAAATTTTTGTTATGACGGCAGTTGGTTCTTCTTCTACGTAATTTAAGCTACATTCAATCTTTGCGAGTTCTGTACTGTTGTCAAATAAATTCGGAATAATATCCCACCTCGATTGTTCAAAAACCAAGTAAGCTTCACCCGTTTCAGCACGTTCTTTTATTTTTTCTTTTAGAGGGACAATGAAATTAACGGCGGGGGTATAAGTATAATCGAAAACGGCCTGTTCGGGCAATGCTATGGATTGTGAAATCAATTTTTCAAAATGACCTTTTTCGGATCCGGCGCACCCGCACAAATCGCCGGTCAAATAAACGGAAGCCTCTTTCATCCAAGGCTCGTATGGGACTTTTGCCTTGTACGAAAAAGTTCCCAATACGCCCTTTTTCTTCGCTAATAAAACGGAATAAACTTCCGGATCGTTTTCTTTGCCATTCAAACGAAGGGAACGTTTATAAAGATTATGCCGCTTTTTTCCATTCACAATTACCGGTTGAAGCTGAAGTCGGCGTTCGATGCCTTTCGTTGTTTTAATAACCGGTATTAAAGTCAGCTGGTTGTTTGACACTACTTCAACATCATTGAACGAGATGCTGAAATCAACAATAACATTGCCTTTACTTATTTGTATTTGATTATTTTGGACTTCAATTACATGGATTTTGTTTTGGCTGCGCACATTGAAAGATGTTGAAAAGAACAAAAATAATAATGCAACTGCTATTCCTGTATTATGGTATCTGAATTTCATAATAGATAAACTTATTTTAGTATGTAGATTAAAGAAATATCCGCCAGAGTCGGCCCGAAATAGTTTTTATTCTCACTCTTAATATATTCCCCGCAGGTTTCGCATTTATATACATTGTAATTCATGTAAGCATAACCTACTCCGATACTTGCTTCAAGACTCCAGCGTGGCGCAAGATAGAATTGATAGCCATATGAAATTCCGGCGCCATAAAGATCCCCTTCGTACCGATGTTTTTTCATATAATTCGTTCCGATGCTTCCTACATTATAATAAGCATAATGACCATGTAGGCCGAAGAAATGTCCGCTAAAGGATTCGCACAACCACCAACGTAATTCGGGTTGGGTTAAAATAAATTTAAATTTCCTGTTATGGTCGAATGTCCACGGATTATAAGTGACAGGGAGCTTCAATGTTAAACGTTCGTTAATTTTATACTCTATTCCCAAATTCATACTCATTGTTGCATCATAGAGCAGATTGCTATTTATCGTAAATACAGGGGTTGTATTTCTGATTGTTCTTAGCGCTTGCGCTTGTAGCTGCAAGAAAGCAAACAAAATGAAAAGAACGGTTATAGCTTTTTTACATTTTTTTAGCATTACCATTATTATAAATGTTACATTTTTTATATTCGCGTAAATTCTTTCGTTAAATTTCTTAAAAAACTATCTTTTCAACGGTTAAATTTTTGCATGAATCAATATTTAATACAAAGATAAATTATTAAATTTATATAATAATAAATGATTTGTAAAAATGTTGCAAATTTCATGCCTTATATAGTTAATTTTTTACAATTCTCAAAAATAATACAATTATATTTGAATAAAGTTCTATTTTCGGTTAAAAATTGACGTTATTTAGATATATTTAACGTTTTTGAAAATTCATAGCTTCCGGTAAAATAAAAGAAGATCAACAAGAAGCATTTTAATTTACCGCATCAACTCCAGACTTCGATATTTTAAAAATATATTTTATAATCTCTTGTAAATTATCGAATTACGAATTTTGAAACACTAAAATTGGATGCCGCAAGCAAAAAAACCGTACTTTGGAGCTAAATTATATTTATTTTTTATTTACTTTGTAATATTTTTCGCAAAGAAGTTTCAATGGCGCTTCGACTTTTTTTGCAAAAATACAATAAAAAAGAATAACAGGAAGTGCCTAAACACATCATGAGATTCGAATGAAAAAGACATTACTTTTTTTAATGCTGGTGTTCGCAATGAATATTACAGCGCAAAGCGAGGAAGGGAAAAGTAGAACACAATGGTTAAATTTACCCACACAACAAACGCTAAAACAACAGGAAAGCAGCAAACAATCCCTTGCTGCAAAAGAGTTTTCACAGATTTTGCATAAACCATCGGCGTTGCAACAAAAATTGCAAAAGGATAGAAATGCATCTCAATCGAAAGAGAACGGCGCTCAACGCAAAATCAAGAAGACAGAAGCAACCGGGATCGCTTGGAACGATATCGGTACGCTAAGCTCATGGACAGAAACCATCAATTTTGATCCGGAAAATGCAGAACTTATTCCAATCGAATTTGTTGACGATTACGGTTATACCACCAACATTCTTTGTTATGCCGTTAAATTTACGTTAGCGCAAGACGAGTTGATAAGCGCAAGCAGTACTTACTACAACGATTTTACGCTTTATGCCGAACCGGAAGCTCAACAGGAAGTAATTTGGGGCTACAATTTGTTGCAACCACTCAAAGCAGGCGTTTATTATCTGTTGATAAGCGACACCGGCTATCTTAATCTTAGTTGGGGCGCTCCATTTGAAGCATCCATTGACCTGCAAGTTGTTTCCGTTGCTGATATTTCGCTCCCCGGTCAACAAAATGTAAGCATCACAAAGGAAAATTCGATCTTGATAGCAAATACTTATTATACGTTATTTTATAAATTTACTTTGGCCGAAGACGCCGTCGTAAGTTTCGGAAGCGATTTTGATGAAACTGCAATGGGAG
Source organism: Dysgonamonadaceae bacterium (assembly GCA_031259075.1). Taxonomy (GTDB): domain Bacteria; phylum Bacteroidota; class Bacteroidia; order Bacteroidales; family Azobacteroidaceae; genus Azobacteroides. The sequence continues at coordinate 13,810 of JAIRLY010000033.1, forward strand.
AGAATATGTCGCGTTTTGAATTGGATCTGATAACAGACAAATATATGATCAATGCAAGCAACAGCGACATTCCTCTCAAGGCCGGTACTTATTACATTGCCGTTTATGGTATATTCTGGGACGATGATGCGTTCTGGGAAGAACATACCTCAGTGGAAGCACAGATGGATATCCAAACAAAAACGCTCGATGCTCCGCTTGTTTTATCCGTTCCTTCCGAACAGGATTTCAGCCTGACGCCGAACAATGCATATAACTTATTTGGGTATTACTCCGTACTTTACTCCTTGCATTTGGATGATATTCAAATAATTGAGATAGATCACGGTAGCCAATGGGCCGTGATTATTTACGAGAAGGAAACATGGACAGCCGTAAGAGGGTTTTATCCGGGAGAAACAGCTATCATACAACTGGGGGCTGGCGATTATTATTTAACAATCGCCGATTATAACAGTTTATACGATGGAGGAACGCCTGTAAACGGACATTTGACTGTTAGCATACCGTTGAGCTATGCCACACTTGATTTTTCGGAAACAATAGCCGTGGGCGAAACTAAAATCGGCGACGACGCTTCGTTAACAAGTATAATAACCGAAATAAGTTATTATTACGGTGTTCAGCGGGAAAAAGTAGCCGCCTGGCACTTTACGGCGCAAGCAGGACATATCTATAAGTTCGTGATGGAATGTTATGCAAAAGCTTCGTATATGCAACCGACATTGTCTTTGTTCCATGCGCCGAATACAGGGGATATTTATGCCGACGCTATCAGGGGGGCAATGCCCTATATAAATGCCTCTTCCGGTACCGGATCGCTTACATGGCAGTCCGATGTCGATGGCGACGTAAACGTAATGTTTTTCTTTGAAAGCCCCGAAAGCGATGTAATGTTTAAATTGACTTTGAACGAAATAGAAGCGACTCATACCGATACTCAGGGAACAACTCCGGCTTACGAAAACATTACTTTGCCTTTTGTTTCCCTCCTGCATTTCGACCCTGCTTACAATGCTTATTGGGACGAAAATGTATCGGAATACTATAAATTATATAGATTAACGCTCGCGGAAAAAACATTGCTTACAATGGAGTCGGGATTCAATGCCAAACAGGGAGCAAACATATTTCTTAAAATATTTACAGACGAAGATCGCACCCAACTAACAGGAAATTCGTGGGGCTATGGCGAAGGAGAATCCCTGTTGCTGGACGCCGGTACTTACTATTTGGTATTGACCGACTATGGATATTATAATTATATGGAAGAATATGCCGAATGTCTGGTAGAGCTGAGCGGCAGCACCGATTTTGAAGAAATATCCACCGTAACCGTAGCTCAATTGATGGACGATCCGGCCATTCCAGTCATTGACTATACCCTTGATTTGCCCTACACCGATTCCGGTTATTTCGTATATGGAACATCCCAATTGGTAAACGATCCGAATTTTTTTCTTACAAATGTGTTTGCCAAGGGATATAAACTAACCGGTATGGATAATGTCCATGACGTGTTTATCGTTGACTGTCAGCCGGCCGGCGAATCTGTATCAAACTTGGATATTTATCAAAAGGAAGAGGACGGAAGTTACACGAAACTTGAGAACCTCTTTGTAGGGAGTTTTCCCGTTTCCGACGCTACTTATATTTATTTTTCACCTGATGAGGCACGCGACTATTATATCATGGCTTCTACTTCCGGCAGTTATCCGGCTGTTTATGCCGGCGAGAAATATCCCGGTTATCAGATAGAAATAGTGGCATCCGACGCCGATGGCGTTACTCCCCCTGAACCCACTTTGGTCGATTTACCGTTGCCCGGTGAAATAGCCATTGAAAGTACTGCCGCCAGCGCAACCAAAGTATATATAGCCGCAGATGCAAGCAGCGTCGATATAAAACTTGCTTTGATGGCGCTTGAAATCACGGCGACTACTCAAGCCAGTGCTACCGTCGCTTTGGTAAACAATCCGACGTCGTGGGAAATAAACGATTTGGCTATGGAAGCTTCATTTGTCGTTATCCCCATACCTTATCTTCCTGCTGAAACCTATGCTCCGGCAACAGTCCAACTCGAAGTAAAAACGGGAATTGATAATCTTGCCTCCGAAACAATACGCATTGCTAATTCCGGCAATGGATTCGTTGCAATTACAGGTTTGCTGGGAAAAGAAGCGATCACCTTGATAGATGTAAACGGACGCATTTTGCGCAAAACAGCAGCACAAGGCGCGACCGCTACTATTGAAACAAACGCTCTGCCGCAAGGCGTGTATATTGTAGCCGTACAAAACGGCAAAAGATTGACCGTCTTGAAATTTATCAAATAAAACAACAATAAACTTGAAATAAATTTATATGAATACCAGATAGGATACCTAATCGTGCTACCCCACATTCCATTAAGAATGCAGGAGGAAGAACGAAATTACCTGACGCTACCGAGCGATGCATCTCTATGAAATGTTTGCTCAATGGGGTATATATCCGGTATTCATATTTTTTTTATGTTTACAAATGTACAAAACAATTTTTAAGCAGTAATATTTTATTTAGTCAGTCCTTATCGAAAATACAAACAAACTAATCAGACAATATATCCCTAAAAAAGCCAATTTCAATAATTTTAATGATAAGCAAATCAAAGAGATACAATATAAAATCAATAATAGACCCGGAGAAAAATCAAATTTTTATGCTCCTAAAGAAATTTTTTTCCTAAATTTGCAATAATTAAGTTGCATTCATATATTGAAACTACAATAAAAAGATTTTTAAATAAACACTTTATTTTATAAAGAATTATTCATACCTTTGCCACCCATTTTGTATATTTTGTACAAGAGGGTTTAATTTATAGATAATAAAAAGTAATTGAAATGCCAGGATTAATTGGAAAAAAAA